>JABJEX010000041.1 GCA_018663035.1 Porticoccaceae bacterium | reverse complement strand
TGCTCCAACACTGAGACCAGCACTCAGGTAATGCATTTTGGCGCATCCTATCGGGGGGTTGAGTACGAGTGGAAATACTGGCTGGAGCAGTTTGAAAATCTGCTTCGCAAGATGTATTGGGTATCTGCCACCGTGCATCTCGAGACCGAGTTGTCCGGATTGCACTCATTTTTGTTTGAGACCTGTGGCAATCTTCACGTGCCCCATCAATCGGAGTTTAATGTTCGCTGCGAATGGGCCAGAGACCCGGGTTAAACGTAAACCATGAAAACCAACGGATAATTAGATTTGACGCAAAAAAATAATCGCAAAGCCATTCGACAGAGATCAGCTTGGATAGCCTCCATGGTGGCCTGTTTCTGTTTTTTGTTGATGGCCGTTAAGCTCTATGACATACCGGTATCCGATCTGCTCGGTAATCTATCAATCATGATACTTGGCCTGCTGCTAATTATTGCAGTTGCCGCTGTGCTTGGACGTGTAATTGCTCTGTTGCGCAAGCGACGTTAAGCGTGACATCCCAGACATTCTCTTTTCGCTATTACTTAGCGACCATAGGCACCAGTAATCTAGCTATGGGGTTGCATAAGGTGCTCTATCCCTGGTTGGTGGTTGGTGTTCTCAATGAGTCACCCAGCCGACTGGGTTTAGCAACCATGGCAATGATGTTGCCGAATCTGTTGTTTATCCTGCCGGGAGGAGTGATTTCGGATCGTCGTCACCGCGGTAGCTGGCTGTCATTTTTGTTTTTACTCTATTTACTGCCGCTGGGGATTCTGTTGGCCTCGGTGCTCAACGGCTCTCTGACCTTTAATCTTTTACTACTGTTTGGTGTGGCGTTTGGCACCATTCTGGCCTTTGTGCAGCCGGCGAGGGAAAGCCTGCTGGGCTATGCTGCGCCCGAGATTATGCATCAGGCTGTGGCCAAGGTAATGATGGTGCAGTTTATAGCACAGGGTGTTGGCTTTATGATTGCCGGACAGTTAGATAATCTCAGCCTTGAGCAGCTCTTAGGTTTTCAAATGCTGGTATTTTTAGCCAGCTCTCTATTGATGAAGCGCTGCCACCCTCTGCCGAAAGTACAGCAGCCCGAGAGTACGCCTATCCCTCAGTCATCAGACAAACCCACCAAACAGACCTGGTCTGAACTACGGGAAGGTCTGCAGCTATTTAGAGATGATAAGAGCTTACTACATCTGCTGTTTATAATTTTTGCCACTGGCTTTTTAGCCTTTGGCGTCTATCTGGTCGGCATGCCGCTTATTGCTCGAGAACTTTATAACGGCGGGGCGGGACTCTATTCGGCACTGCAGGTAACCTTTAGCATCGGCATTGTCAGCGCCAACTTTGCGGTTATGAAGCAGAGCAGTATGTTTAAGCGCCCAGGCCGTTTGATGGTTATTAGTTTTTTGATGCGTGGTAGTTTGGTCGGAATTATCGCCACTGTGCCGAGCATGTGGGTGCTGTTTCCGGTGGTCTATATCTGGGGTGTGTTCTCTGGGCTATCAATGACGTTGGGGCGCACTATTTTGCATAATCAGGTATCCCATAAGCTCAGATCCAGAGCCGCCTCTGTATACCAACTCTGCTTGTTTGGCGGGGCCCCGCTGGGAGCCTGGGTTTGCGGGATTACCATCGAGGCTGTCGGGCTGAGCGCAGCTTTTGTGGCAATTGCTAGCACCACACTGTTAGTCTCTATACTGACCGCCTGGAAATCACCGCTGTGGCAGGTTGTGGGCAAGATAAAAGAAGTAAAGTGATAAACAAAACGGCCCAATCTGCGGGCCTTAGTACTGTTGCTCTCAAGGCCAACGACTAAAGGCTAAAGGCAACCAACGCGGCGGTCACAGCCACGTTAAGCGACTCAACACCATTAGCCATAGGAATACCTATGCGGTGGTCGCTGAGCTCAGCAATCTGCGGACTAACGCCCTCTGTTTCATTGCCCAGTACATAGATAATCGGTGTCTGGGGAGCAAACTCCGCCATTGGCGTGGACTGATGGGATGACATTGTGCAGATCTGGTAGCCCTGCTGTTTAAAGTCCTTCAAGGCTTTTAGTAGCGAATCGCAGCGCAGAATATTACCTTTAAACAGCGTGCCAGCACTGGCTTTAATCACCAAGGGCGATAGCTCCGCGGTGCCTTTACTAGGGAGCAAAAGACCGTAAGCTGGGCTGGCAGTGACACTGCGAATAATCATCCCGAGATTTTGTGGATTGGTAACACCGTCTAGAGCAATCATATGGCCCTTTTCCAGTCCATTGCTCTGAGCATCCAAAAGCTGCTGGTAGGGCTTATAGCCTGGGCAGTGAATATCGCAGGCTGCCCCCTGGTCCTGCTTGCTATTACGCGAGATTCGAGACAGTTCTGCGCGGCTGTGAAAGCAGACTTCTATACTTCGCTGATTAGCCAACCGTTTAATGTCGTCAATAATACCGCCGCCGCGGTTGCTGTCCGCTAAATGTACGCGAAATACTTTAAGGCTGTGATCCTGAAGAATCTCCAGTACGGGGTTGCGACCATAAACAGTAATTAACTGATCATAAAATGCTTTGCGCTGCAGATACTCAGGGCTGTCGGCACGTTTTCCTTGGTCTGCTCTGTTGCTCATTGATCAGTCGCCCTCAGGTCTATTCAGCAGTGCTGCAATTTTGGCCAAACTGTCCTCAGATGCCTGGCCCTGAGCCGCTGATATGGGTAGAGCTGCATTGCCCAATGCACTGTATACCTGTTGCCAGAGCTGCCCCTGAGGCTGGTCTTGGATTGCCTCTAGATGTTTGGCTACTGTCTGGCTATCACCTCTCGCAATAGGGCCAGTGAGGGACGCTTCGGCTCCGGTTGTTAGATAGTTATCGAGGGTTTGCCTGATTAGAGATTCCAGCGGGTTGGCCTGGCTATCAACGCCGGCGGCATCCAGTAACTGGCGACTGGTTTCTAACAGGCTTACTAAATAGTTGCAGGCTAGCACCGTAGCTGCATGGTAAAGCGCTTTGTTTTTACTTTCGATGGCAAAGGGTTTTGCACCTATGTTGGCAAAGAGATTACTTAATAATTCAGTCGCCTCAGGTGAACCCTCGATTGCGCAGTGGCTGCCAGAAAAGGTCTTCAACGATTGCTGCGGATTGGCAAAACTATGGATTGGATGCGCCGATGCGATATAAATTTTATCGTCGGGAAACTTCAAAATATCTGAACTCGCAGAGCCACTGCAATGGAAAACAATATTGCCTAGCTGCAAAACCCCAGATTCCCAAAGCTTGTGCGCCGTTGTTTCGAGCTGGTTATCCGGTGTGGCGATAAGCCAAATATCGGCCGCGGCAAGCTCGCTCCAGCTGGTGGCACTACCAGCGCCAATAAAGTCGATGGCCTGCTGAGCTGAGTCCGTTGAACGATTGAGTACTTGCTGAACATTCAGCTGATTGGAGAGTAGCCGGCAGACTGTTTTGCCCAGCAGCCCAGCACCAATACAGGATAAGCTTGGCATGCTCGGCTATCTCAGCAGTGCTTTGTAAGCACGTGCTGCGTTACTCATGCCCATTGCCAGAGAGTCCACGGTAAAGGCATGGCCAATTGAGACCTCTTGCAGTTCGGGAATACTGGCAAATTTGGCAAGGTTGTCGAGATTGAGGTCATGGCCCGCATTGACCCCCATGCCCAGAGAAGCAGCCAGCGCCGCAGCCGCTCTATGCTGTTCAAAGATTGCCTCTAGCTGCTCGGTTCCCCAGGCTGCTGCGTAGGGCCCGGTATAGAGTTCAATACGATCGGCCCCCACTTCGGCAGCCAGTTTAATTTGTGCTAGGTCTGGATCCATAAACAGGCTAACTCTCATGCCCTGATCTTTTAAACGCTTGATGATAGGTATTAGCTTCTCACCAGCGCTGTTAAGGTCAAACCCATGATCCGAGGTCAGCTGATCATCACTGTCGGGCACCAGGGTACATTGGTCAGGTCGAGTTTCCTCAACTAACTCAATAAACCCCGGGTAATCGGCAAGGGCGGGGGCAAAAGGATTGCCTTCGACATTAAATTCCACCGCAGCCAATGGCGCCACTAGCGCAGCCAGCTGTCTAACATCGCTAGGACGAATATGCCGCTGATCGGGGCGTGGATGCACGGTAATGCCTTCCACACCCTCATCAATACACAGCTGTGCATGGTCAACAACATTGGGGTAGTTGCCCTCTCGAGAGTTTCTTATCAGTGCGATTTTGTTGAGATTGATGCTCAGGGCAGTCATAACTGGTACCGGTTAACGAACGGGAATAGGTTTCTCATACGCAGCGACCTCGGGCTCTGGTTCTGCCAGGGGCGTCCAGGCTTTTGGGTTGACCAGCCGAGCGCTAAGAATACGGGTGGTCTTAACGGGTACGTCGGCGTACATTCCCAAAGTCTGGGTTTCTAAGCTCGCAATTGCATCCACTACGTCCATGCCAGATATGACATCGCCGAATACTGCATAGCCTTTGTTGTCCCCCTTGGGGTCTAGAAATCTATTGGTCTTATGGTTGATAAAGAACTGTGCTTTGGCACTATCTGGGTCATTCATGCGTGCCATAGCGACGCTACCGCGCCGGTTTGTAAGACCATTGGACGATTCATTAATAATCGCAGGTCGGCCCGCATCTCTGGGGCTAAAATCAAAAGTAAAGCCACCAGTTTGAATCATAAACCCTTTAATAACACGATGGAAAATCAAGCCATCATAGTGAAAATTGTTTACGTTCTTAATAAAGTTATCGACGCTCACTGGTGCTTTAGACGGGTAGAGCTCAATCATTATATCGCCCATCTCAGTTTCCAGTTTTACCCTAGGGTTTTCCTCAGCAGCCAGCGACAGACCTGAGGTCAATAGCGCCATGGCCAGAATAACAAAGATGTTGAGGGCATTAATACGCGCTTTCATGGGCTGACTCCTTTAAAAATTAGACGCTTATTGCCATTCAGAGAAGCGCTTTCTGCCTCTCAATTTAGGTATCAATACCACCAAAATTGCACCCAAAAATACCGTTAAACCACCGTACAGAAATGACTCATTACGGCGGTCCTTTTGCAGATCATCCAGATTGGCATTCAGTACATCATTCTCACGCTGTAACATATGATTCTGTTTCACCAGCGCCTGATTTTGATCGTTCAAAATAATCGCGTCCGCGGAAATCTCTTTAATATCAGCCAGCTCCCGAACCAAATTTTTGCGATTGCCTGATGCAGAATCCAGCTCGGCCTGCAGACTATCGGCTTGCGCTCGCAAATCAACAATAGTCTGTTCCAATTGACGGTTACTGTCGGTGACCGACTGCATGGCAGCGACGCTTTGGTTAATGCGCACGCGAGCGGCTGGTTTATCCATAATATGCTGTTGCTCCATCCAGCCCTCAACGCCTTTAGGGGTTGTGACCAAAACCCAACCATCACGCTCAGCCAGTACATCCAGTTGGGTGCCAGATTTAATTCCTCTGTGGACAATTTTACAACGTGAGCAGGGCGTTTCTCGCAGAGGCACATAGAATTGATCTGAAACATAGCGCAGCAGTGGAACCGCCAGGCGCTCATTCTCAGCACGCGGCGGCACCGGTGGCGGCATCTGCGCAGTTGCCTGAGCGCTGTCATCTTCAGCTAGCGCAGCAAAAGGGATGTTTAGAGTCAATAAAGCGATGGCGATGGATAGATATTTCATTGGCCTAGAATCTTAATTTAAAGTGGAAAGGATCATACTCTGATCTGTGATAAATGATAACTCCTGGTGCGCTCTGCCCGTCATGAGGATCACGCCATAACCAGCGATTGCGCTATTGTTAGGGCAATACCCGCTTGAACGGTTTTACATTGACGCTCGCATAAACGCCCGCTTCCACATAGGGGTCGGCATCAGCCCAGCTTTGGGCGCTCTCTAGGCTGTCAAACTCTGCAATCACCAAACTTCCGGTAAACCCGGCTTCGCCTGGCTCAGGGTTATCAATTGCTGGGTGCGGGCCAGCGACTAGGAGTCGGCCTGCTTCTTTAAGGGCATATAGACGATCCAAATGAGCAGGGCGCGCCGCCATTCGTTTGCTGAGACTATTGTCTATATCCTGGCTGATAATTGCATACCACATTGCCATAGTAGATTCCTTTTAAACTCTTGGTAAGCCTGAGGGTTTATTTCTGCTTGACGATTTCTTCAAGCGACAGATTGGTTAGCTTGGTAATACCTTTAAACACATAAAAGAGATTGCCGATCAGCACCAACATGGCGGGAAGCGCAATAACAGGAAAGCTCAGAGCAGTCATTTTACCCAGCTGTTCATTGAAGGCTACCGTGCCCGGATCCGCAGTCAGAATAATGATCGCCAGAAGATAGTTTAGTGTAGAGGACAAAAAGAACGACCCAGCCAAAATCCATGAGGCGTTCACCAGCAACCGATCAAACTCCGTCTGCCGACCATTTTTCTGCAGTGCCAACTTAATTTCAGGCATATTTAGGACGGCTTCATTAAGCATAAAAGTATGGATTAGCGGCTGTGATGTCTTTAGCGACAACAAAGTGGCCAAGCCAAAAATCGCCGGAATGGTTGCTTCTTTAATAGCAATATAAATCGCATCTAATTCCATCAGACTGATGCCGCCGGTTAGCGCCACACTCACCAGACCGAGCCCAGAGAAAAAATTAATCTTTTGGCGATTTATAAAGTCATGCAGACCATAGATAAGAGGGAACGAAAGGGCCACCAGAATCGCCATCTTGATTCCCAGGTATTCTTCGCCACTTAATTTGGTCAGTATCAGGGTCGGGACCAGCAGATTGCACGCCAAGTTGAGCAGCAGACTTTCCTGTTTCTCTGGTGGCTGCGATGCGTTTGGTTCAGTTATTTGCGGGTCTTGATTGTCCATTGAAAGACTACTGGTGTTAAGCGATAACGCATTGTAACCATTGGGCGACCATTGTCGAGGCAATGCCTGAGCTTATTGCTATGGCTTCATATACCTCCGAAGGCAAACTTCATAACAATGGCCAATAAGCTGAATATGACAACAGTAGCCGAGGGGGTAGAGACAGAAGGGCAGCGGAGTATCCTTAAAAAGCGTGGTTGTGGCAGTTTTCAGGGTTACCTGGTCGCCAAGCCTCAGCCAGCAGAGCAGTTCGAACAGCAGTTTTTGCGTAGTAGTAAAACCCCTCCGTTAGATAAACAATAATGAGTCAAGCTGTGGGATAATATCAGCCAATCTTGGTTGGTATTTTTAGTGAGCAGTATGAGTCAGTTTTTTTCTATACATCCAGAGAATCCTCAACAGCGTTTAATTGTTCAGGCTGCGGACATTGTTCGACGAGGCGGAGTTATTGTTTACCCCACAGACTCGGTTTATGCCTTGGGCTGCCATATTGGTGACAAGCAAGCACTGGATCGCATCCGCAATATTCGGCGCGTCGACAAACACCATAACTTTACTCTGATGTGCCGTGATCTCTCCGAATTGGCAAGCTATGCAAGGGTGGACAACAGCGATTTTCGCGTCTTGAAAGCTATTACACCGGGCCCCTTCACCTTTATCTTGCCGGCCTCGTCAGAAGTGCCCAAGCGACTGATGCACCCCAAGCGTAAAACCATAGGTATTCGTGTGCCAGATAGCCCCATTGCCCAGGCCCTTCTGGCTGAGCTGGGTGAGCCAATGATGAGTGTGACGCTAATTATGCCCAACGACGAATACCCATTGACCGACCCCTATGATATTCGTCAGCTTCTCGAAAGCCATGTGGATGCTATTGTCGACGGAGGCTACTGTGGCCTCGAACCCACCACTGTTGTGGATATGACTGGAGACCAGCCGCAGCTTACCCGCCAGGGCATGGGTGATTTTTCACTTATCTGATATTGATGATGCTCATCCGCTGCATTGGGGTTATACTCTGCGACTGAATACTGATGGGATATCAAGTGTCTAGCGAAGCCACCTCAATTGACGAACTTCGGCCCCAAGCCGAAAGCACAGCAGCTTCTTCTCCAGAAGCTATTTTGGCGACTGCGCGTCCCCAGCAAGAAGAGATGCCGTTTGCCGTGGTGCAGGGCAAAGAGCTGACGGTAATTCCCAAAGATCTGTATATTCCACCGGATGCGCTTGAGGTTATTCTTGAGGCATTCGAAGGCCCTCTGGACCTTCTCCTCTACCTTATTCGACGTCAAAATCTGGATATCCTAGAAATCAATGTCGCGGAAATTACTCGGCAGTACATGGGTTATATTGACCTGATGGCCTCGATTCAACTCGAGTTGGCGGCAGAATATCTGGTAATGGCGGCCATGCTGGCTGAAATCAAATCGCGCATGCTGCTGCCAAGACAGCCGGTCGATGATGAAGATGAAGAGGACCCCCGCGCCGAGTTGATCCGTCGCCTGCAAGAATACGAGCGCTTTAAAACCGCCGCCGAAGATATGGACGAAATACCCCGTATGGGTCGAGACGTTCATCAGGGTAGCGCGGAGCCGCCTGATCGCGACCAGCAGCGCCCGCACCCAGAAGTCGACATGCGCGAGTTGTTAGCCGCTCTGTCTGACGTGCTGCGGCGCGCCGAAATGTTCGAGAGCCACCAGATCGAGCTAGAAAAGCTATCTACCCGTGAGCGTATGTCGCTTGTGCTAGATAATCTCAGAGGGCAGCAGTTTGTACCCTTTGTCAGCTTATTTAAAGAAGCCGAAGGACGTCTGGGCGTCGTGGTAACTTTTCTAGCCATTATGGAATTAATTAAAGAGTCTCTGGTAGAGATTGTTCAGAGTGAATCTTTTGGGCCAATACACGTAAAAGCAAGAGCATCATGAATCCAGATTTAATCAGAAAAATTATCGAAGGTGCGCTGCTTGCAGCGGGCAAACCACTTGATATAGCGCGCATGGAAAGTCTCTTTGAAGATGAAGAGCGACCACCCCGCGACCAGATTAGAGCGGCACTGGAAGAGATTGAAGGCGACTGCCGTGAGCGCGGTTTTGAGCTAAAACAGGTTGCTAGTGGCTACCGTTTCCAGGTGCGTCAGGAGCTGTCCACCTGGGTTAATCGCCTTTGGGATGAGAAGCCAAAACGCTACTCCCGCGCCATGCTAGAGACCCTGTCGCTCATCGCTTATCGCCAGCCTCTCACAAGGGGTGATATCGAACTCGTGCGCGGTGTTGCTGTGAGCTCAGATATTATTAAAACCCTTCTCGAGCGAGACTGGGTGAGAGTTGTCGGCTACCGGGATGTGCCAGGTAAGCCAGCACTTTATGCCACGACCAAGCAGTTTCTCGACTATTTCAATCTCAAGAGCCTAGATCATCTGCCGGCGCTGGGTGAGATAAAAGACCTGGCCGAGTTGGATCCAGAGTTGGAACTAACGCTTGCCGCCGGTGCTGCAGCTCAGGAAGCTGGTGCGGCTGCTCAGGCGGCCAATGATGAGTTTCAGTTAGATCAGCAGGTTGATGGTGTTGAAGACCAGGCGACTGCCGAGCAGGAGCTGTCCGTTGAGGAATCTCTGGCAGACGACATCGAATTAGCAAATCAAAGTAGCGCCCCCATTAATGAGTGAAAAATTACAAAAAGTACTGGCTACAGCCGGTCTGGGTTCTCGCCGTGAGCTGGAGAAGTGGATTTCTGCCGGGCGGGTATCAGTCAACGGCTCTGTCGCCAAACTGGGTGATCGTGCAGAGGCTTCCGACCGCATTATGGTTGATGGTCGGCCAATAAAAATTGTTACCGATGACAGCCCCAGAGTGCTGATGTACAGCAAGCCCGAGGGAGAGGTGAGTACCACTTCAGATCCGGATGGCAGGCCCACTGTATTTGACCGTCTGCCACGCCTAGGTCGTGGGCGCTGGATCGCTATTGGCCGTCTAGATATCAATACCAGTGGGTTATTACTGTTTACCAATCATGGTGAGCTAGCTAACCGTTTGATGCACCCGTCCTATGAGGTTAAGCGTGAATATATGGCGCGTATCCATGGCGATGTTGATGAAGCCATGATTAAACGCCTGACCGACGGTGTTATTCTCGACGACGGTATAGCCAAGTTTCAAAGCGTTAAGGCGCAACACGCCCGCAGCGCAGACGAACGGGGTGGTAGCAATCGCTGGTTCCGAGTGATTTTGGCTGAGGGTCGAACCCGTGAGGTGCGACGTCTTTGGGAATCTCAGGATGTAGAAGTCAATCGACTCAAACGCATCAGCTATGGGCCGATCGAATTGCCATCGTTTATGCGAACCTCAGACTTTATCGAACTAGACCCCAAGCAGGTTATTTCGCTTTTCCGTACTGTGGGTCTCAAGCCACCGCGCTTTAGTGAGAAAAACGTCTTCAAAGATATCCGCGAACGCAAAGAGAAAAAGCTTCGCGCCCGCGGTGATACCAGCAGGCGCTAAAAAACTATGGCTCGATCTATCTGTTTTGAGCCTTTATCGATCGCCCATTGACTCCTCGACTGTCAGGGCCCAATAGATACAGATAAGCCGGCATAATCTCAGCCGGGGTTTTAAGATCGGTGGGGTTTTCAGCGGGAAAGGCCTGCGCGCGCATATTGGTGCGCGTAGCACCTGGATCAATAGCATTGACCCTCACTGTGCCCAGTCCATCAAGTTCTGCTCCCCAAGTCTGTACCATTCCCTCGATGGCAAATTTAGACACGGCATAGGCCCCCCAAAATGCCCGGCCTACTTTGCCCACACCAGAAGATGTAAACAGTACCGAAGCGTCATTGGACTTTTCTAGGACAGGCATCAGCGCCTGAGTCATCTGAAACTGTGCAGTAACATTGACCTTTAGCAGCCTGTCCCAAACATCTTGGCGATAGTTGTTGAGCGGCGTGCGCTGACCCAAAATTGCGGCATTGTGCAGCAAGCCGTCTAAGCGCCCAAAGGTTTGGTCTAGGGTCACAGCGAGCTGGTCATAGTCTTCCGAGGTAGCTCCCTCGAGATCCACCGGGTATATCAGTGGCTCGATCAGACCGGCCTGCACAATTTGATCGTACAGCTGTTCAAGTTTAGCCAGAGTTCTGCCTGCCAAAATCACGGTGGCACCTGCTTGAGCGCAAGCCCAGGCCGCGGCTTTTCCTATCCCGTCGCCAGCGCCAGTGATCAGGATCACTCGATCTTTTAAAAGGTCTGGTTCGCCAGAATAATTGATGATTTCCTCTGCTGTAAGCACGCTGTAATCCTTAGATAAACTAATTAATTAAAACAATAGTGAATGAAGCTCATGGGACTGCTCTACAACCCAGTCTGCCTGCCAATTATGAATATTTTGCCCGGCCTCAATATAGCCCCAGCCGGCCGCAATCGTCCGCATGCCCGCGGCACGGCCTGCGTCTATATCACGCAGATGATCACCCACATAAAGGCAGTCGGCTGGTGCAATAGCAATTTCGGAGCAGGCGAGTAACATCGCTTCTGGGTGTGGCTTGGGCTGTGCAACATGATCGGGACAGATAACGGTGGCTGCACCCTGCATAAGGTTGAGTTGCACCAACGCCGCCTCTGTGTACTTCCAAGGTTTATTGGTCACTATGCCCCAGGGGATCTCTCTGTTAGCGCACTCGTCGAGAACTGACTGAAGGCCAGCAAAGAGTGCTGTTTTGTCGGCCAGATTAGCAAAGTACAGTGCCAAAAATTCTTCTCTAAGGCTTTCAAACCGCACATCCTCTGGTGTTAGACCAAAGCCAGCTTGAATTAGGCCCACTGAGCCATTGGTGACACTGGTGCGCACCTCAGAGCCCTGTATGGCAGGCCTGCCATGACGTTCCAACTGAGTGTTTAGCGCGGTAATAAAGTCTGGTGCTGTATCCAGCAGGGTACCGTCTAGATCGAATAAAAGAGCATTAAAGTCGAGCATAGGCTAGGCCGGTTTACGCGCGCAGATCATATAGTTGACGTCGACATCGCGCTCATCCAGCTTGTAAGTTTTGGTGATGGGGTTGTAGAGCAGCCCTGTCATCTGATCTATGTCTAGGCCAGCGTCACGAATCCACTGCCCGAGTTCTGAGGGGCGGATAAATTTGCTGTATTCGTGGGTCCCTTTGGGCAGCATGCGAAGCACATATTCAACGCCAATGATTGCCAGTAAATACGACTTTGGGTTGCGGTTAATGGTTGAGAAAAACAATGTACCCCCGGGCTTGGTCATGGCGGCGCAGGCTCTTACCACTGAGCTGGGGTCCGGCACATGTTCTAGCATCTCAAGGCAGGTCACTACATCAAATGCCTCAGCGTGGCTATTGGCAAAATCTTCCGCCGTTGACTGCTGGTAGTTTACCTCGACACCAGATTCCAACTTATGCAGTTTGCCTACCGCCAGTGGTGCCTCGCCCATGTCTATGCCGGTTACTGTGGCACCGCGCTGTGCCATAGCCTCACAGAGAATTCCACCGCCGCAGCCAACATCCAAAACTGTTTTTTCAGCGACCGGTGCTAGGCTATCAATCCAGTTGGCACGCAGTGGATTAATATCATGCAGCGGTTTGAATTCGCTGTTGCGATCCCACCAGCGGCTGGCAAGCTCTTCAAATTTGCGAATCTCATGGGGGTCGACGTTTTGTGTTTTTGACATGGTTTGGTTCCGAGCTTATAAGCTAATTTAGCATGAAATTTTGTTACGCCATTCTGTGGCCCTGTGGATCA
The DNA here is from genome assembly GCA_018663035.1 of Porticoccaceae bacterium. Lineage (GTDB taxonomy): Bacteria > Pseudomonadota > Gammaproteobacteria > Pseudomonadales > Porticoccaceae > HTCC2207. Next base: position 41,195 of record JABJEX010000041.1, on the reverse strand, counting down.
GGCTCTGGCGATTAACTGTGGTGAGTTGCCCCTCAGTTAAAAGAGCCTTGCCTGCTACCCAGCTATGGCTCACTTGGCTGCCAGCATTGGTGTACACCAGCTGGCAGGCGGGATTATACAGTGGCTGTTGCGTTAGTGAGTCCATTCTTATGGCAATCATATCCGCCGACTTGCCTGCTTCAAGGCTGCCAATCTCATGGTCCCAGCCGAGCGCCTTGGCGCCGTGTAGCGTGGCCATGCGCAACGCCTGATGGGCATCTAGTACCGCAGGGTCTTTGGCAACTGCTTTAGCGAGCAGGGCGGCGGTCTTGAGTTCGGCAAACAGATCAAGATCATTGTTGCTGGCTGCACCGTCTGTACCCAGAGCGACGTTGATGCCTGCCTCTAGCAGTTCGCCCACGGGGCAAAAGCCGCTCGCTAACTTTAGATTGGATTCTGGGCAGTGCACCACATGACAGTTGTGATCCTGAACCATGCGAATATCGTCGCCGTTGATCTGGGTCATATGCACCAGTTGAGTCTGAGGTAACAGCAGACCAAGATTTTTGAGCCGCTCAAGAGGTCGACAGCCATACTGTTCAATAGATTCGGTGACTTCCCTTCCTGTTTCGTGGCAGTGAATATGAATTGGCATATCCAGCTCGTTGGCATAGGTGGCAATGCGTTGCATGGCAGGATCTGAGACCGAGTATGGGGCATGGGGTGCGCAGGCAATCTTAATCAGCGAGTGGCCACTGTACCTGTCATTTAGCTGCAAGCCTTTATGGATATAATCATCTGCTCCCTTGGCGTAGGCAGTGGGAAAATCCAGTACCGTAAAGCCTATTTGGCAGCGCATCCCCGAATTCCGCGCAGCCTCTGCAATTGCCTCATCAAAGAAATACATATCGGCAAAACAGGTAGTGCCGCTGGCAATCATTTCGGCCATGGCTAGATTGGTTCCATCGGTTACAAACTCTGCGCTTACATGGCGATTTTCGGCGGGCCAGATATGGTCCTCAAGCCAGGGTCGCAGTGCTAGGTCGTCGGCATAGCCGCGCAGAAGACTCATGGCCGCATGACCGTGGGCATTGATCAGTCCCGGCATTACCAGATGGTCGTTCAGATGCTCCACTTTATCTGCGGTAAATTTTTTGTCGGCCTCGGCCCGAGGATAGGTGCCAATGATTTTTCCACCATCGACTGCGAGGCTACAGTTTTCAAGAATTTGATTTTCAGGAACTATGGGGATTATCCATCTGCAATGGATTAACAGGTCAATTTTTGTCGCTTGCATAGTCACTCCTAAGTCAGTTTCGGAGTATACCGATTTTTTAGGCTATATAGGCTCTTTAGAGGCAATAAAAGCGAGAAAAAGCGGGGCTAACTGTGCTAAAATTCGCGCCTATCAAGGGGTTGTAACAAGGGATAGTTGCAGGGTCTGGGAGGCGCTGTTTTTGAGCCTTCAGTAGGGGTCATAAAAGCAACCTTAAAAGCACAATAAAATCAGGAAATAATGATAAATTATGGGTGATTTAGCTAAGGAAATTGTTCCGGTTAATATCGAGGACGAACTCAAACAGTCGTATCTCGATTATGCGATGAGTGTGATTGTTGGTCGTGCTCTACCAGATGTTCGCGATGGTCTAAAGCCAGTGCATAGACGTGTGTTATTCGCCATGAACGAGCTGAACAACGATTGGAACAAGGCGTACAAAAAATCTGCCCGTGTAGTGGGTGATGTTATTGGTAAATACCATCCCCACGGGGATTCAGCGGTCTACGAGACTATCGTTCGTATGGCTCAGCCGTTTTCTCTGCGCTATATGCTGGTGGATGGTCAGGGTAACTTCGGTTCCATTGACGGCGATTCAGCGGCGGCGATGCGTTATACCGAAATCCGTATGACCAAAATTGCCCATGCGCTGCTTGAAGATCTCGAGAAAGACACCGTTGACTTCGTTCCCAATTATGACGAGACGGAACAGATTCCCAAAGTCATGCCGACCCGTATTCCAAGCTTGTTAGTCAATGGGTCTTCCGGTATCGCGGTGGGTATGGCCACCAATATTCCTCCTCACAACCTCACCGAAGTTGTTAAGGGCTGTCTGGCGTTAATTGAAAATGCCGACATCACCGTCGATGAGCTAATGGAATATATTCCTGGGCCAGATTTCCCTACCGGCGCGATTATCAACGGTAAAGCGGGCATCATTCAGGCCTATCGCACTGGTCGCGGTCGTATCTATGTGCGCGCCGTCGCCAATATTGAGGTTGATGAAAAGACCAAGCGCGAAACGATTATTATTACCGAGATCCCATACCAGCTGAATAAGGCGCGCTTGATTGAGCGTATTGCCGAGCTGGTCAAAGAGAAAAAGATTGAGGGTATCTCTGAGCTGCGTGACGAATCGGACAAAGATGGTCTGCGCGTCGTTATCGAACTGAAGCGAGGCGAGGTGGGTGAGGTAGTACTGAACAACCTCTATGCGCAAACCCAGCTGCAGAGCGTGTTTGGTATCAATGTCGTAGCTCTGGTTGATGGCCAGCCCAAGATTCTCAATCTCAAGCAAATGCTTGAGGCCTTCGTTCGCCATCGTCGAGAAGTAGTCACCCGCAGAACCATATATCTGCTGCGCAAGGCTCGCGAGCGAGCCCACACATTGGAAGGCTTTGCCATAGCGCTGGCCAATATCGATGAGATTATTGCGCTGATTAAACAGTCAACTACGCCAGCGGATGCCCGGGAGGCGCTAGTCGCCAAAGGCTGGAATCCAGGCTCAGTGGTAGACATGCTAGACCGTGCCGGTGCCTCGGCTACCCGTCCCGAGTGGCTGGAAGAACAGTACGGTTTGCGTGATGGCCTGTACTATTTGTCTCCGGAGCAGGCTAAAGACATTCTCGAGTTGCGTCTGCATCGCCTAACGGGCATGGAGCACGACAAAATTATCGAAGAGTTTGCCGTAAAGCTCGAAGAGATTGCCGACTACCAAGATATTCTTGGCGACATCAACCGTTTGATGTCAGTAATTCGCGAAGAGCTTGAAGCTGTAGTTGAAGAATTTGGCGATGAGCGTCGCAGCCAGATTATTGAATCTCAGCACGATCTGACCATAGAAGATCTGATTACCGAAGAAGACCGCGTTGTGACTATTTCGCATGGTGGCTATGCCAAGACTCAGCCGCTGTCTGACTATCAGGCTCAACGGCGAGGCGGTATGGGCAAGTCGGCAACCGCAGTTAAAGATGAGGACTTTGTCGAGCACCTGCTGGTGGCCAGTACCCATGCAACGATTTTGTGCTTTACCAATCTTGGTAAGGTCTACTGGCTCAAGGTTTACCAGATTCCTGTGGCAGGCCGCAACTCTCGAGGCCGCCCGGTGGTTAACCTGCTGCCCTTGGATGAAGGCGAGCGCATTAGCTCGATACTGCCGGTAGAGGAATACAGTGCCGACAAGTATGTATTAATGGCCACTGCCAATGGCACGGTCAAAAAGACCTCTCTGGATCAGTACTCACGACCAAGAAGTGTCGGCCTGCGTGCTGTTGATCTGGTCGATGGTGACCATCTGGTGGGCACAGCAATTATCGATGATGAAAGTGACGTAATGTTGCTTAGCTCCGAAGGTAAAGCCGTGCGTTTTGCCAGCACAGATGCTCGCCCCATGGGTCGGGTATCTAAGGGTGTGCGCGGTATGCGTCTGCCTGAGGAGCACAGTGTTATCTCTATGGTTGTACCAGAAACCGATGGCTTCCTGCTCACGGTATGCGAAAACGGCTATGGCAAGCGCACCAAGGTGGATGAGTTCCCAACCAAGGGACGTGGTGGTAAAGGTATGATTGCCATCCAGGCCAGCGAGCGCAATGGGCCTCTCGTGGGTGCTACGCAGCTATTTGCCGGTGACGAGATTATGCTTATCTCCGATCAGGGTACTATGGTTCGCACTCGTGGTGATGAGGTCTCAGTGGTAGGTCGTAACACTCAGGGTGTTAGAATTATCCGGCTCAAAGAAAACGAAAATCTAGTGAGTCTGGCGCGTATTGCCGAGCCAGAAGAGGAGGCACTCATCGAAGGTGAAGTAGCTGAGAGCACAGAGGCCTCAGCAGAGGAGTAGGGTTAAACCATGTCTAAGGAAAACCCCTTACTGGCGCTAAGGGACAAAATCGATGCTCTGGACCTGCAGATCTTGCAGGCCATTAGCGATCGCGCCCGCTGTGCTCAGGAGGTTGCCGAGGTCAAAAAAGGCCGAGGCGATGAGGCCTACTACAAGCCAGAGCGCGAAGCTCAGGTGTTGCGGCAGATTATGGAAAAAAACGCCGGGCCTCTCGATAACGAGGAGATGGCGCGTCTTTTCCGTCAAATTATGTCCGCCTGCTTGGCTTTAGAACAGCCGGTTAAAGTGGCCTTTTTAGGCCCTGAAGGCACCTTTACCCAAGAGGCGGCGCTCAAGCATTTTGGTGACTCGGCGGTGAGTGTTCCCCAGTCCGCCATTGACGAGGTGTTTCGTGAAGTGCTTGCAGGCTCCTGTCACTACGGCGTTGTGCCTGTAGAGAACAGTACCGAGGGCGTTATTAGTCACACCCTCGATAGTTTTATGGACTCATCCTTAAAAATTTGCGGTGAAGTCGAATTGCGCATCCATCAGCATTTTATGATCGGTGCCAACACCAACAAAGACAATATTACACGGGTCTATTCCCATGCCCAGTCATTGGCCCAGTGTCGGCAGTGGCTAAACTCCAACTACCCCAATATCGAGCGAGTCGCGGTAAGCAGTAATGCAGAGGCCGCAAAGCGTGTGCAGGGCGAGTGGAATTCTGCGGCAATTGCTGGCGATATGGCCTGCGAGCTCTACGGTTTGGAAAAGCTCTGGGAAAAAATCGAAGATCGCCCTGACAACTCAACAAGATTTTTGATTATAGGTCGCGAGTCTGTGCCGCGCAGTGGTGACGATCGCACCTCTGTGGTGGTCTCAGTGCAGAATCGACCTGGCGCACTGCACGATTTGCTAGAGCCGTTTCGTCGCCATAACGTGGATATGACGCGACTCGAATCCAGGCCCTCGCGCAGCAGTAAATGGTCCTATGTGTTCTTTATCGATCTGGTTGGTCATCTGGATGACAAACCGGTTGCCGACGTGCTTGAAGAGCTGCGTGCCGATGTGGCAGAGCTCAAAATTCTTGGTTCATACCCGCGCGCAGTTCTCTAGTGCCGCGGGTTTAAGTAACTCAGCTCATTCAACGACTCGAGGTCTCCATGTCTGAAAATTCAGCAACCTCTAAGCCAATTGTTAACCGTCTCGTGGTTATTGGGCTGGGCCTTATAGGGTCCAGTCTGGCTAAGGCTGCCCGAGAGTTGGGATTTGCGCAGCAGGTGGTTGGTATATCCAGACGTCAGTCGACCTTGGAAATCGCGCTGCAAGCTGGAGTGATAGATCGCGCCGAAGCCTCTCTGGCAGACGTGGCCAGCGAGCTGACCACTGGTGATCTGGTGGTGATTGGTGTCCCTACCTTAACTGTTGCACAGGTGCTGAAAGACTGCCGCGACCTATTAGCTGCCGATGTCAGTATTACCGATGTGGCCAGTGTAAAAGGTTCGGTGGTTGCCGCAGCTAAGTCACTGTATGGCCAAATGCCACCGCAGCTGGTGCCTGGCCATCCAATTGCCGGCTCTGAGAAAAGCGGTGTTACTGCAGCTAACAGCAAGCTATTTGCAGAGCACCGAATTATTCTCACACCCAATCAAAATACAGGTCAACAGCACCTAGACCTGGTTACTCAGCTGTGGACCGCTACTGGCGCCATTGTTTCAAATATGGACGTTCGGGAGCATGACGAGATACTCGCAGCGACCAGCCATCTGCCTCATTTTCTGGCCTACTCTCTGGTCGACACGCTTGCCGCTATGGGCGACAACCGTGAAATTTTTCGCTACGCCGCTGGAGGCTTTCGCGACTTCACCCGCATAGCGGCGAGTGACCCGGTGATGTGGCGTGATATAGCGCTGGCGAACCGCGAGTCTATCCTGACCATACTGGATCAGGTGATGGACAACTTTAAAGAGATGCGTAGCGCTATCGAGGCAGGCGATCAAGACTATCTGATGGCCACTTTTACCCGTGCTAGAGATGCGCGCAATCACTTTGGCAAAATACTTGAAAGCAAGGCCCTACAAACTGGAATTCAGAGTGCTATGACAGAAAAAACCATTAACTATGTAGTTTCGCCAGGTGGCAATGCCCAGGCGGACCTGCGTGTCCCCGGCGACAAATCTATGTCCCACCGCTCGATTATGCTCGGCTCCCTCGCCGAGGGCATGACCGAGGTGACAGGCTTTTTAGAAGGTGAAGATAGTCTCGCTACTCTGCAATCTTTCCGTGATATGGGCGTACAAATTGAAGGTCCAGACCAAGGTCGTGTGGTCATTCATGGTGTGGGCCTGCAGGGTCTCAAGGCACCCAGCAAACCGCTCTACTTGGGCAACTCTGGTACCTCCATTCGTCTGCTCAGCGGTCTTCTCGCTGGTCAGAGTTTTGATACAGAGCTCACCGGAGACGAATCTCTGTCAGGCCGCCCCATGGGGCGCGTTGCCGACCCTCTGAGAGAGATGGGTGCGCAGATAGAAACGGCGGAAGGGGGGCGACCACCGTTAAAAATCAAAGGTGGTCAAACACTCAAAGCAATTGACTACAGCATGCCTATGGCCAGTGCACAGGTTAAGTCTTGCGTGCTACTCGCCGGCCTCTATGCACAGGGGACAACCTCAGTCGTGGAGCCGGCGCCAACCCGCGACCATACCGAGCGTATGTTACGCGGCTTTGGTTATCAGGTGAGCAGCCAGGGTAGCAAGGCTTCCCTGAGCGGTGGTGGCAGCTTGAATGCCACCCGTATTGACGTACCCGCAGATATCTCTTCAGCAGCATTCTTTATGGTCGCGGCAGCCATAGTGCCAGGTTCGGACATTATGCTGCGACATGTGGGCGTTAACCCAACCAGAGTGGGTGTTATTAATATCTTGCGACAGATGGGTACCAGTATTGAGCTGTCAAACCAAACTGAAGTGGGTGGCGAACCTGTAGCTGACATTCGCGTCCGTTACGCTCCCCTGCAAGGCATTGATATTCCTGAAGATCAGGTACCCCTCGCAATCGATGAATTTCCAGTGCTGTTTGTCGCCGCGGCCTGCGCCCAAGGCACCACGGTGTTGACTGGTGCCGAAGAGTTGCGAGTAAAAGAAAGCGATCGTATCCAGAGCATGGCTGACGGACTGATTACCCTAGGTATTGATGCCCAGCCAACAGCAGATGGCATTAAAATCGTCGGCGGTCAGCTTGGTAGTGGTGAAGTTCAGAGCCATGATGACCACCGCATTGCTATGGCATTTACCATAGCCGCGCTGCGCTCTAGTGGCACCATTGTGGTCCGTGAGGCCAACAATGTAGCCACCTCATTTCCTGATTTTGTCGGCTTGGCTCGACAAATTGGACTCAATATCGAGCTGACCCAGTCGCAGTAGGTTGCGGCTCCCGGATTTTTTATGACAACGATAATTACGGTAGACGGGCCCAGTGGCGCAGGCAAAGGCACAGTATGTCGCAAACTGGCGAAGAAGTTAGGTTTCTATTACCTGGATAGCGGAGCGCTGTATCGCTTACTAGGATTAGCCGCGCAGCGTCATAGAGTGAGCTTAGAGGACGGTGTTGGCCTCAGCGCATTGGCAGCTAATATGGATATCAGCTTCGACACCTCTGGCCCAGAGGCAACCAAGGTTATTCTTGAAGGCGAAGATGTCAGCCTTGAACTGCGCACCGAACAAACAGGTGCACTGGCATCAAAAGTAGCTCCTCACCCTGAGGTGCGCTCAGCCTTACTAACCCGCCAGCGCCTGTTCGCTAAAGCCCCCGGATTAATTGCCGATGGTCGCGATATGGGTACCGAAGTGTTCCCTCAGGCACCACTTAAAATTTACCTGACTGCGAGTATCGAAGAGCGCGCCCAGCGACGCTACAAAGAGTTGCTTGAAAAGGGCGAAAATGTTAGTCTTCGCGCCCTCGAAGAGCAGGTTCGCTCTAGAGATGAGCGAGATATGAGCCGAGAGGCCTCTCCATTGACTCCCGCCGCGGATGCAATAGAGCTGGACAGTTCGGAGTTATCTATTCAAGAAGTGATGGATACAGTGCTTAACCTGGTGTATTTAAAAGGTTTAGCCAAGACTATCGATCAGTAATCGGGCTCTGCAACAATCGCCAGCTGATATTGTTGTAGGCCTTTAAATTAACTGACCCGCGCAAACTGGCCGTGCGGAAAAAAGAGTGCAGCCCATGCTGTAACTCTGTCAATACTTAGGTATGTCCCATGAGCGAAAATTTCGCAGAACTATTTGAAGAAAGTCTACAAACCGTAGAAATGAACCCAGGCGCCATCATTACTGGCGTAATTATCGATGTCGATAAAGATTGGGTTACAGTCCATGCCGGTCTAAAGTCAGAAGGCGTTATTCCAGCAGATCAGTTTTATAACGAGAAAGGCGAACTCAACGTTGCAATTGGCGACGAAGTTCAGGTTGCCCTAGAAGCTGTTGAAGACGGCTTTGGTGCTACCAAGCTTTCCCGTGAAAAAGCCCGCCGTGCAGAATCCTGGATCGAACTTGAAGCAGCTCATGTTGCCGACGAAGTTGTTACAGGTGTTATCTCCGGTAAGGTTAAAGGTGGTTTCACTGTTGATGTTCGCGGCTTGCGTGCGTTCCTGCCAGGTTCACTGGTTGACGTTCGCCCACTGCGCGAGATTACTCACCTAGAAAACATCGAACTAGAATTTAAAGTTATCAAACTAGACCCCAAGCGCAACAACGTTGTTGTTAGCCGTCGTGCGGTTATGGAGAGTGCAAACTCTGCAGAGCGTGACGAACTGCTGGCCAGCCTTGAAGAAGGTGCGTCACTGAAGGGTGTTGTTAAGAACCTAACCGACTACGGCGCCTTTGTTGACCTAGGCGGCATCGACGGTCTGTTGCACATCACTGATATGTCTTGGAAGCGCATTAAGCACCCATCCGAGATGATCAATGTTGGCGATGAGATCGACGTTAAGGTTCTGAAATTTGACCGTGAGCGCAACCGCGTATCACTGGGCATGAAGCAGATGGGCGAAGATCCTTGGGGCGACATTAAAGGTCGTTATCCTGAAGGTGCACGCTGTAAAGCCAAGATCACCAATCTTACCGACTACGGTTGTTTTGCCGAGCTGGAAGATGGTGTTGAAGGTCTGGTACACGTGTCAGAAATGGATTGGACTAACAAAAATGTTCACCCGTCCAAGATCGTTGATCTGGGTCAGGAAGTTGAAGTTATGGTACTGGATATCGACGAAGAACGTCGTCGTATCTCTCTGGGTATCAAGCAGTGCTTCACCAACCCATGGGACGATTTCGCTTCAAGCATGACTAAAGGCGACAAGATCTCAGGCAAAATCAAATCTATCACTGACTTCGGTATCTTTATCGGTCTGGACGGTGGCATTGATGGTCTGGTTCACCTGTCTGATATCTCATGGAACGAAACTGGCGAAGAAGCTGTTCGCAACTTCAAGAAAGGCGAAGAAGTTGAGACTGTTGTTCTTAGCATTGATGCAGAACGTGAGCGTATCTCACTAGGTATCAAGCAACTTGCTGACGATCCATTTAACAACTACGTGTCTGAGAATGACAAAGGCGCTATTGTTAAAGGCACTGTTAAAGAAGTGGATGCTAAAGGCGCTGTTATCGACCTGGGCAATGACATTGAAGCTACTCTCAAAGGCTCTGAGATCTCTCGCGATAAAGTGGAAGATGCACGCAACGAGCTGACTGTAGGCGCTGAAGTTGAAGCCAAGATTATTAATGTGGATCGCAAGAACCGCACCATTAATCTGTCGATCAAGTCAAAAGACGTGTCTGACGAGAAAGAAGCAGTTAAAGCACATCGCAAGACAGAAACTGAAACCGCATCTCCTGCGACTATCGGTGATCTGATCAAGGCTCAAATGGACAAGTAATTTCCAGCTGAGTTAAAAAGGGTGGCTATGCCACCCTTTTTTTTGCCCCTCTAATCGCATTTAATCAATTAGTACTTGTATAAAAATAAAACATCAATAAAATCAACGAGTAACAAAAATTCACTCAAAGCCACTGGTGCATCAGATAAAAACGCATGACCAAGTCTGAACTCATAGAAAAAATCTCTGCCAGCCAAGACCAGCTGCCACCTAAAGATGTGGAGCTTGCTGTGCGTATGATTATCGAGAGAATGACATCGGCACTGGTTGGCAATCAACGCATAGAGATCCGCGGCTTCGGCAGCTTTTCTCTCCACTACCGTGCACCTCGCATGGGCCGCAACCCCAAGACCGGCGATGCAGTGCAACTAACCGGCAAGTACGTGCCTTATTTCAAGCCAGGTAAAGATCTGCGCAATCGCGTTAACGATAGCCTGTAACGCTTCCTCTCTTTTTTTGCAGTAACAATCTTTTCTTCCGTTGGAGCTGTCATTAGATGTGATTGCTAGAGCAGGTGCGATAAATTTCAATCTGACGGACTGGGAACAGTAGCTAAAATAAAACTAGATAACTTGCATCGTTGCTTCGCTCTGACCCAAAGGCAATGATTTACCCAAACAACGCCTTCAACGCCGCCAAAGACTCCGCTCCCTTAACCTGATTCTCCTCAGCACTCGCCTGCGCATCGCCGCCACCAATCCGAATCAAATCATCTTCAGGTAACTCATCAATAAAGCGACTGGGGCTGGTGCTTGAGGTTTCGCCAAACTGGGTGCGCTGGCGGGCGCTGGTCATGGTTAAGGTGCGCTGGGCTCTGGTGATGCCCACATAGGCTAGGCGGCGCTCTTCTTCAATTTGGCCGCCTTCTACGCTGTTTTTGTGGGGCAAAATATCTTCTTCCATGCCGATCATAAATACGTGCAAAAACTCTAGGCCTTTGGCGGCATGCAATGTGAGTAGCTGCACTTTATCGTCGGCTGATTCTTCCTCTTCGCGGTCGAGCAGGTCGCGCAGGATTAGCTTGGCAATGGCGTTTTCGATTTTGCTGTCGCCATCTTCGCTTTCGGAATCATCATTTTTAAGTACGTTGTTGAGCTGGCTGAGCAAAAACTGCACGTTCTCCCAGCGCTTTTGTGCCACGGCGTCGTTGCTGGCATTTTGGTGGAGCCAGTTTAGGTAGTCGGCGTCGTCGAGCATCTCATTGATCGCGGACATTGGGTTGCCGCTATAAACATCGCGGTTGACGCTTTGTATCCAGTGTTTAAAGCGTTTGAGCCGCTCTAGATTATTGGCGGGCATGGAGGCGCTTAGGCCCACTTCGTCGATGGCGCTAAACAATGAGAGGCTGCGTTGATTGGCGTACTCGCCCAGCTTCTCTAAGGTGGTGGGGCCAATCTGACGTCTTGGGGTGTTGATGATTCTGAGCAGGGCATTGTCGTCGTCTGGGTTAATAATTAACCGCAGGTAGGCCATGATATCTTTGATTTCGGTTTTGGCGTAAAAGCTCTGGCCGCCGGTAATCTCGTAGGGGATATTCTGCGCCTGCAGTTTTATTTCCACTAACTTAGCTTGATAGTTGCCTCGGTAGAGCACAGCAAAGTCGCTGTATTTGCAGCGGCGTTTAAGGCGCATATCAATAATTTCATTCACCACCCGTTCACATTCGGCCTCTTCGTTTTCGCTGCTGATAAATCTCAGTGGGTCGCCTGGGCCCAATTCGCTCCAGAGGGCTTTGCTGATCAGGTGGGGGTTGTTATCGATTAATGTGTTGGCGGCTTTAAGGATGCGCCCGGTAGAGCGATAGTTCTGCTCTAGTTTGATGATATTTAAGCTGGGAAAGTCTTCTTGCAGCTGCATTAAGTTTTCTGGTCTGGCGCCGCGCCAGGCATAGATAGACTGGTCGTCGTCACCTACCACTGTGAGGGCCTGCTTGTCATTGACCAGTGTTTTGACCAGCTCGTACTGGGCCAAATTAGTATCCTGGTATTCATCTACAAGCAGATAGCGAATGCGCTTTTGCCATTTGGCCAGAATCTCTGGTTGCTGCTTAAATAGCAGTGCCGGAGTCATGATGAGGTCATCAAAGTCGACGGCATTGTAGGCTTTAAGTGCTCGTTGATAGCGCTCGTAGAGCATGGCTATGCCTTGCTCGCCGGTGCTGTTGGCGGCGCTGACGGCATGGCCTGGTTCCAGCAGTGCATTCTTCCAGTTGGAAATGGTGTTTTGGGCGGTGTCGATCAGTTTTTCATCTAGCTCGGTATGGCGTACCAGCAGTTCTTTAATCAGCTTGCGGCAGTCTTCTTGGTCGAGAATGGAAAAGCCGGGGCGAAAGCCCAGCGCTTTAATCTCTGTGCGAATAATAGTCAGGCCAAGATTGTGGAAGGTAGAGACGGTCAGGCCTTTGCCGTTTTCTTTACCAAGCAGTGCTGAGACGCGGGCTTTCATCTCCCGGGCCGCCTTATTAGTAAAGGTAACCGCAGCAATATTGCGTGCCGGGATACCGCATTCTTCGACCAGATAGGCAATTTTGCGGGTGATTACGCTGGTTTTACCGCTGCCGGCGCCGGCCAACACTAGCAGGGGGCCATCAATATATTTCAGCGCCGCCTGCTGTTGAGGGTTAAGGTTTTGGGCCATTGTCGACTCTTTCGCCCTATGCCATTTCAGCTATGGCACTGCGCTTCTCTTGAAGCTGAGACACGGAGCCTTCGAAGTCCTCTAGTTTTTGGCGTTCTTTGGCCACCACTTCAGCGGGGGCATTATCGACAAATTTAGCATTGCTGAGTTTTCCGCTAAGCTTTTTCACTTCGATACTGATCTTGTCGATCTCGCGATCTAGGCGGGCCAGTTCGGCGTCTACATCAATTAGGCCGGCCATGGGTACCAGTATCTCCAGGTCACCAGCTAATGCAGTGGCACACAGCGGTGCCGCGGCTGGGTCCTCGAGCCAGGTGATGGATTCTAGGCTAGCCAGCTTGCTGAGGAACTGACGGTTTTCATCGAGGCGACGCTTATCTTCTGCGTCACCGCGGGCCATGTAAATAGGTAGCGCTTTGGCGGGGCTGATATTCATTTCGCCGCGCACATTGCGCACGCCGACAATAACGTTTTTAACCCAGTCGATATCGGCGTCGGCCTGTGCATCGATCTGTGATTGATCGGCAACCGGAAAGGGCTGCAGCATAATGGTATCGCCCTCGGGAGCAAGCTCGATGCCTGCAAGCGGCGCAATATTTTGCCAGATCTCTTCTGTGATAAAGGGCAGCATAGGGTGGGCCAGACGCAGAATGGCTTCTAGCACTCGCACTAGGGTGCGTCTGGTGCCTTTTTGAATGGCTGGGTCGCCATTTTGATCCCAGAGCACGGGCTTGGACAGTTCCAGATACCAGTCGCAGTATTCATTCCAAACAAAGTCATACAGAGCCTGAGCGGCGAGGTCGAATCTATAGCCGTCGATAGCGGCTGTCACTTCAGTCTCGGCGGATTGTAGTCTGGAAACAATCCAGCGATCAGCCAGCGTTAGTTTGTAATCGTCACTGTTGTCTTGCCCGCAGTCTTGGTCTGTGGCATTCATCAGCACATAGCGGGAGGCATTCCAAATTTTGTTACAGAAGTTTCGGTAGCCTTCGAGGCGCTTCATGTCCCAATTAATATCGCGACCGGTGGAGGCCAGGGCGCAGAGTGTGAAACGCAGTGCATCTGCTCCATGAGGCTCTATGCCGTCGGGAAATTGTTTTCTGGTGCGGCTGGCAATCTTTTGCGCCAGCTGAGGCTGCATCATATTGCCGGTGCGTTTTTCCAGCAGCGACTCGATGTCGATGCCATCGATCATATCCAGTGGGTCTAATACATTGCCCTTAGACTTGGACATTTTCTGGCCCTGCTCGTCGCGGATTAGGCCGGTGACGTAGACCGTTTTAAACGGTACCTCTGCCTCACCGTTTTCGTCTTTAATCAGGTGCATGCTCATCATTATCATGCGCGCCACCCAGAAGAAAATAATATCGAAACCTGTTACCAACACGTCGGTGGGGTGGAAGGTTTTTAGGCGCTCGGTATTTTCTGGCCAGCCTAATGTGCCAAAGGTCCAAAGGGCTGAGGAGAACCAGGTATCCAAGACATCTTCGTCTTGATGCAATTGGGTATCACCCAGATTGTATTTCTCGCGGACTTCTTGTTCGTTTCGGCCCACATAGGCTTTGCCAGCTTCGTCATACCAGGCTGGAATACGGTGACCCCACCAGAGCTGGCGCGAGATACACCAGTCCTGAATATTTCGCATCCAGCTAAAGTACATATTTTCGTACTGCTGAGGGACAAATTTAATGCGCCCAACTTCCACAGCTTCTATGGCTGGGCCAGCGAGTTTTTTCGCATCTACATACCATTGGTTGGTCAGTAGGGGCTCGATCACTACGCCGCCGCGATCGCCGTAGGGTACGGTCATATCGTTTTCTTCAATGCTTTCCAGCAGGCCCAGTGCTTCAAAATCAGCAACAATTTCTCGGCGCGCTGCAAAGCGCTCCATGCCGCGATATTTCTCTGGCAGTGTCGCGTCCATCTCTTCGTTATCGCTGCCATCGGCATTGACACATTCGGCGCTGTGGCGAATATCTGCGTTGGTGGTCAGGATATTAATCATGGGCAGCTGTTGACGCTGGCCCACTTCGTAGTCGTTAAAGTCATGGGCTGGGGTGATCTTTACGCAGCCAGTGCCTTTTTCCATGTCTGCGTATTCATCGGCCACAATGGGAATCAGTCTGCCGACTAGGGGTAATTCAATATATTTGCCAACCAGCATGGTGAATCTGGGGTCTTCTGGATTTACAGCTACCCCTGTATCTCCGAGCATGGTCTCGGGTCTGGTCGTGGCGACTACTATGTAGTCTTTTCCGTCTTCTGTGGTGGCGCCATTGGCTAGCGGGTAGCGCAGGTGCCACATCTTGCCCTTAACTTCGCGGTTTTCTACTTCTAGGTCGGAGATGGCGGTATGGAGTTTTGGATCCCAGTTAACCAGACGTTTACCACGATAGATGAGTCCATCGGCATGCAAACGGACAAAGGCTTCCTGAACGCCTTTGTAAAAACCATCGTCCATGGTGAAACGCTCGGTATCCCAGTCGACGCTATTACCCAGGCGGCGCATCTGGCGCATAATGGTGTCGCCAGATTCTTCTTTCCATTCCCAGGTTTTTTCAATAAATTTTTCGCGGCCCAGTTCTTCGCGGCCGGGCTGGCCCTCGGCGGCTAGTTTGCGTTCAACCACCATCTGAGTGGCAATACCAGCGTGGTCGCTGCCTACTTGCCAGAGGGCATTTTTACCTTTCATGCGGTTGTATCTGGTGAGCGCATCCATGATGCCGTGCTGCAAGGCATGGCCTATATGCAGGCTGCCGGTAACATTGGGCGGAGGAATCACGATGGAATAGGGGTCTTTGTCGCTAACGTCTTTAGGGGCAAAGTAACCGCGCTGTTCCCAGGTTTTATACCATTTGGTTTCTATGTCCTGGGGGGCAAATGTTTTTTCCATTATTGGCTCAGTGATTCAACGTTTTGTTATGAGGGTTGTCTGTTACAAACTGCAATTTAGCGTCTGGCGATTATAGAGGTTGACAGGTTTTGTCGCTAGCTCTGCTGGTTAAATCGCTCGATTACTTTGGCGCGAATTTTCTCTCGCAACAGCTGTTCTACTCTGGGCTTTAGGCGGCCCATCAGTTTACTGACGATAGCGTTGACCTGTTCTTCGCTTATGGTTTTTGGAGTTCCTGGTGCTTCAAATAGATGGTGCTGGGCCTCATCAAAAACCTTGCGGGATTCATGCTCGCTATCTATTTCGCGATTTAAGGATTGCGTCAAGATGGGTATTTCTAGGCTGTCTATACCCTCGCCCTCATGGTCTGCTGCCGGAAGGGCGTCTTCAGCATCTGGCTGTGCCACCGAAGAGCTATCCCCATGCATAAGGTTCTGCT
The DNA here is from genome assembly GCA_018663035.1 of Porticoccaceae bacterium. Lineage (GTDB taxonomy): Bacteria > Pseudomonadota > Gammaproteobacteria > Pseudomonadales > Porticoccaceae > HTCC2207. The sequence goes on along the minus strand of JABJEX010000041.1, from coordinate 25,218 downwards.
GCAGCAGGTTTAAATCATCTAACAGCTGGTCGAACAGTTCACCCTCGCCACTTTCGCCTGGCTGAGGGTCTGAGGCTGGCTGCTTGTACTCATTCACTGGGCGAACCTATTACTGAGGTCGTGAAAGCTGAGGGCATAACCCCGCTCTTTATAAAATTTAAAATTGTCCCTTTTTGCCTGCTCATATTCCGGCTGAGGGTAGATTATTTCCACCACCCGATCAAAGCGACTAAACCAGCTGGGAATCTCGGCTTGCAGATTGATCAGAATCTGATGATGGTCCCCTGGCTCGCTATCGACACTAATCGCAACTGGCGCATTGTCCACGCCCAGTGCATGGGGCACAAAGGCTGTGGCCTGAAAGCCCCAGAGCTTTTCGTCTAGTTGCTGGGCCACGGCATGGTCCGGAACCAAACAGAGTACCTGTTGATTCATCTTGAGAGATTTTTGGATTAACTGGCAGGCAAGCGCCAGGGCGGCCTGTTGGTCGCCCGTCAACTTGTAAAATGAAACACTGGTCACTGGGATCAGTTCGCCTTACTGCGTATATATTCCATCAAGATGGGCACCGGGCGACCAGTTGCACCCTTTTGCGCGCCAGAGACCCAAGCAGTGCCGGCAACATCCAGATGGGCCCATTTGTATGTCTTGGCAAATCGCGCCAAGAAGCAGGCAGCAGTAATTGTGCCAGCCTGGGGGCCGCCTATATTGGCCATATCCGCGAAGTTGCTTTTTAACAACTCGTCATACTCTTCCCAGAGAGGCATGCGCCAGACGCGATCGCCACTTTTTGTACCACTGGCAAGCAGCGCATCAGCGAGCTCGTCGTCATTGGATAGCAGGCCTGCAGTCACCTTGCCCAGTGCGCCGATAACTGCGCCGGTCAGGGTGGCGATATCAATTACGGTGTCGGGTTTAAAGCGAGCAGCATAGGTCAGGGCGTCGCAGAGAATCAGGCGGCCCTCGGCATCGGTATTGAGAATTTCAATGGTCTGGCCAGACATACTAGTGACTACATCACCTGGTTTGGTGGCATGACCATTGGGCATATTTTCGGTGGCAGGAATAATGCCTACCACATTGACTGGCAGCTGGTTTTCAATCAGCGCATTCATTACGCCAATGACTGAGGCGCCACCACACATGTCGTATTTCATCTCGTCCATGCCGCCACCTGGCTTAAGACTAATACCACCGGTATCAAAGGTCACAGCTTTACCCACTAGCACTGTTGGCTTAACCGAGGCCTTGGTGCCTTGATATTTTATAACAATCAACTTGGCGGGCTGATCACTGCCGGCTGAAACCGATAGCAGTGAACCCATTTTGAGTTTTTTCATCTCCGCTTCGCTAAGCACGCTGGTAGTGACCTTGGCCTGCCCCTTAGCCAGTGCTTTGGCCTGACTGGCCAGATAGCTCGGTGTACAGATATTGGCCGGCAGATTGCCTAGCTGGCGAGCGACATTCATACCATTGCCCACTGAAGCGCCGTAGATCAGCCCATTTTTTGCCGCGGTTAAGGCAGACTTTTTTGGTGTCCAGTAGACAACTGATTTAAGTTTCGCTGGCTTGGGTTTTTTAGCACTTGTCTCAGGAACAGCCTGATATTTATAGCTAGCAGCCTGCACCGAGCGAGCCACCATGCTGGCTTCCCACTCGGCATCTTCGGTTAGGCCTTCACCGACCCAGACTGCCTTGCTGCTGGCGGTTTTAAGCAGCGCTGCGGCGCCGGCTTCTATAACTTTAATCTGGCGTTGAACAGTATTCGCACCCTCAGAGCCAATAAGAATAATGCGTTTACCGGTGCTACCTGGTATATGAATAACCAGTGACTCACCAGCCTGACCGGAAAAGTCTCCGGCCTTAACTAACGATGAAATTGCACCGTCGAGGGACTTGTCTAGATCCGCCGCACTGTTTTCTAGTTGTGAGCCGGTCGCGAGAATGAGAGAATCCGCCTTAATGTTTAACAGGGTTGCGGAAGATGCAGTAAAATCCATGTTAGCTCCGTAATGTGATATTTAACAGGGTGATTTAGCGTGAGAGGATACCATTCCCACTTGATGCGCCCAATAGCTGAAAGCTGATTACTTTGATTATTTTTCGATACCTGTGCCGTGAAATTCTATCCGCGACTTTTGCCGTTTGCTTAGTGCTGCTTTTGGTTCTTATCAGTGGCCGCTTTGTAAAATATTTGGCCAATGCCGTAGCTGGTCAAATGGAGCCCGGAGTGATCTTTGCTGTTATTGGCTACCGCATCCCTGGCTTTCTTGAATTGACATTGCCGCTGGCATTTTTTCTGGCTATTTTGCTGTCTTTTGGCCGTTTTTACGTTGAAAACGAGATGAGTGTGCTCAAGGCCTGCGGTATCTCTGAGGCTCAACTGTTGGGTTACACCTCGGTGGTTGCAATAGCGCTTGCGCTAGTGGTGGGCTGGCTGAGTCTGACGGTGTCGCCTGCCGGAGTAGCCAAAGCCGAGACTATATTCGCAGCGCAAGAAGAGAAGACGGAGCTGGATAAGCTGACGCCGAAAAAGTTCTACAGCTTGCGTGGTGGCAAAGGCGTGACGTACGCTGATCAGGTCAACGACAATCAGGAATTGGAAGACGTATTTTTGGCGGTAACCGCGGGTTCTGCCGAAACCTTCGATAGCCGATTGGTTATTGTGGTAGCAGAGCGCGGTCGACAGCAAAAGAATCAGGACGGCTCAGACCGGTACCTAGTGCTAGATAAAGGCTATAGGGTTGAGGGTGTGCCCGGTAGCCATGAGTATCAGGTGACCCATTTTGAGGAATACGGCTCTCGCCTGGAGCCGCCTGCAGTGATCGAAGAGGACTTTGAAATTAATGCCATGCCCACCAGCGAGCTGCTTAATTCAGACGATATAAAACGTCGGGCAGCACTGCAATGGCGTCTGTCGATTCCGGTGATGATTCTGGTGGTAACCCTCTTAGCTGTGCCTCTAAGTCGCACGGATCCGCGGCAGGGAAGATATACCAAGTTGCTGCCAGCAGTGATGCTGTACTTCGCCTATCTAGTTATGCTTAACGCTCTGCGCGGTGCGCTGGAATCGGGCTCTGCGCCGATTGGGTTGGGATTAATGCCGGTACATCTGCTGTTTTTAGCGATTGCGCTGCTATTACTCAGTGGTGACAAACTTAAACGCCTGTTTAAATCCGATACTGCGGCTAAATCGGCAGCCCATGTTGGGGATGCATAATGTTGCGGCTCTCCAGACACATTGGTTCGACTATTTTTCTCTCCATTGCGGTGGCTTTGCTGGTATTGGTGGGGCTGGATGTGGTCGCGGCCATTATTGATGAAGCTGGTGATGTCAGACGCAATTATCATTTTGCTGACGCTCTTATTTATGTGGGGACAAAGCTGCCCTCGACGATCTATGAATATATTCCGTTTTCATCGCTGATTGGCTGTCTTTTTGGGCTGGGCATGTTGGCCAGTAGCAGTGAGGTGGTGGTGATGCGCGCCTCAGGTATATCTCTGCTACGCATCGTTTATTTTGTGCTGCGGCCGGTAATGCTGTTTGTTGTGCTTGCCGTGACTATTGGCGAGTATTTTTCGCCCTATCTGGATCAGCTGGCCGAGGGTCGCCGCGAATATTTGCGCAAAGGAGAATCTGCGCTGGATTCTTCCTCTGGCCTATGGAATCGGGAAGGCTCGGAGTTTATGCATTTTAATGCGGTGTTTCCCGGTGGTGTTTTGTTTGGCGTCAGCCGTTTTCAGTTTGCTGAAGATCGCAGTTTGCAGGAGGCTAGTTTTTCGTCCAGAGCTACCTTTAACGCCAGCGAAAACCTCTGGGTTGAAGAAAACGTTTCGATTACTCGCTTTACCGAAGATCGCACTGAGGCAGAGAAAAAGATCACTCGACGCTGGGAGTCAGAGCTGACCCCCGAGGTATTGACGGTCAATATTTTGCCGCCCGAGGCACTGTCCATTCGAAGTCTGAATCAGTATATCGATTTCCTCGAGCATCAAAATACTGACAATCAGCTCTATAAACTAGCGTTTTGGACGAAGGTTTTGCAGCCGCTGGTTATCATTGGTCTGGTGTTGTTAGGCATCTCGTTTGTGTTTGGCCCACTGCGTGAATCCACCATGGGTTTTCGTATTTTTATCGGCGTAGTGGTGGGCGTTGGCTTTAGGATTATTCAGGATATGCTCGGGCCCTTTAGTATTGTGTTTGGTTTTCCACCGCTGCTCGCGGTGTTGTTGCCGGTGCTGTTCTGTGTCCTAGTCGGACTTATGCTGCTGCGGCGCAGCGGTTAGATAACTAAGGCTATCTAGCCCCAGCCTGCGAGGCACTCGATTATGAATCCTGGAGATATGTTTGCCATAGGCTCAGCCCTGTGTAATTCCATGGCGGTGATTTTTATGCGCCTGGCCGGGCATCAAATTCCTCCTGTCTCACTAAATTTCTTCCGAGTCTGCATTGGCTGTGCGCTGACGCTGGCGACTCTGTGGTTGCTGGGCGAACCCTTTTTTATTGAGCTGGCTCCCGGTGACTATCTGCGACTCGTTATCAGTGCCGTGATTGGTATCGCTATTGCCGACACAATGATTGCCGCCTCTTTAAATAGACTGGGTGCCAGCCTTCAGGCGCTGGCCAACTGTGTCTACACCCCAGCCATCTCGCTGGTGGGCTTTATTATGTACGGCGAAGTGCTCAATGCCTGGGAGATTATGGGTGGCTTGCTGGTAATGTCCGGGGTATTTGTTGGCGCGGTGATGAGGGCTGAGGACAGGTCATCAAGAGATCTCTGGGTTGGTATTCTGCTAGCCGCTGGTGCCCATGTCACTATGGGGGTGGCCATCCTTATGGTTCGAGATATCTATCGCGAGATCTCTGTGCTCTGGGTGTCGAGCTTTCGGCTTTCGATAGCGGCATTAGCGCTGTTTGTTTTTGCCAAAATACGTTTTCCAAATGCTGTGCGCTCGGAATTGTTGCTGGGCTTTTTACGCCCGGATATGTGGCGCACGTTAATTCCCATGGCTATTCTTGGCCCCTATTTAGCCATGCTTTGCTGGATTTCTGGGTTTAAATATCTCGAGGCGGGCAGAGCCGCTATATACAATCAACTTGCGACGGTGTTTATCGTTCTCTTGGCCTATTTTGTTCTGGGCGAAAAACTCACCCAGCGCAAAATGGTCGGTGTTATTCTGGCTATAATTGGCGCCAGCATTGTTGCCAGTCAGTAGGTTGCTGCAAGCAAGAGATTGAGTTAGTTGAGTACCCTTTGCATGGCGCGATCCCAACCAGCGACTTTGCAGTCGCGCTCCGCTGCAGGCATTTTCGGGGTAAAGCTATGGTCCAGCCGCCAGCTTTCTGCAAAGCCCAATTGATCAGGCCAGACACCAGCTTTTGAGCCCGCCAGCCAGGCGGCCCCCAATGCAGTGGTTTCAGCAATAACTGGCCGGTCCACCGGAGCCTGCAAAATGTCGGCGAGGCGCTGCATGGTCCAGTCACTGGCTACCATGCCGCCATCGACCCGCAAAACGGTTGTAGAACTCTGTTGCCAATCCGCCTGCATTGCTTTTAGTAGGTCGAGCGTTTGATAGCATACTGACTCCAGTGCAGCCCGCGAAATTTCCGCTGCCCCGGTGCCTCTGGTCAGACCCAACAGGGCGCCGCGAGCCTCGGCATCCCACCAAGGTGCGCCCAGGCCGGTAAAGGCGGGAATCATATAGACATGCTGGTGCTCATCGGCCTCAGCAGCAAGTTCTCCAGACTGCTGGGCAGACTCAATAATGCCCAGTCCATCGCGAAGCCATTGCACGGCAGCGCCAGCGATAAAGATCGAGCCCTCCAATGCATAGGTCGTTTTGCCGTCTAGCTGATAGGCGATGGTGGTCAGTAGTCGATTGCCAGAGGCCACGGCGGTCTCGCCCGTGTTGAGCAGAGCAAAGCACCCGGTGCCATAGGTTGATTTCATCATACCCTTGGTAAAACAGGCTTGGCCTAGAGTGGCCGCATGCTGATCACCGGCGATGCCGAGAATAGCAATATCACCACCTAGCAGACTGGTGGAGCCGTAGTTGGCGTTGCAGTCTTTAACCTCTGGCAGCAGTGATTTGGGAATATTAAACAGAGCTAGCAGTTCGCTGTCCCAATCGCCGCTATGGATATTGTAAATCATAGTTCTGGAGGCATTGGTGGCGTCGGTTGCATGGCTGTGGCCCTGAGTCAGGTTCCAGAGTAGCCAACTATCCATGGTGCCAAAGGCCAGTTCTCCGGCCTCTGCCCGTGCTCGAGCACCCTCGACGTTATCTAGTATCCAGGCGATCTTGGTCGCCGAGAAATAGGGGTCCAACAGCAGTCCAGTTTTGCTGGTAATTTCGGCTTCATGGCCCTGTTGTTTGAGCTTATTACAGAAGTCTGCCGTGCGACGATCTTGCCACACAATAGCATTGTATATCGGCTCGCCCGTGGCGCGATCCCAGATCAATGTGGTCTCTCGCTGGTTGGTGATACCAATGCCGGCTATCTGAGTTGCGCTAAGTCCAGATTGCTTTAGCACCTGTTTGGCGGTCTCTAAGCTGGTTTGCCAGATATCTCGGGGACTGTGTTCTACCCAGCCAGAGTCTGGGAAGTGCTGAGTAAATTCTTGCTGAGCCTGTTCGACAATCGCGTAATTAGAATCAAAAATAATCGCTCTGGAGGATGTAGTTCCCTGATCCATGGCGAGAATGTAGTTAGTGCTCATACTGGGCTGCCCTCGATAATATGTGCTTAGTGTGGCATCTATTTTTTTTCTTTTGGTAGCACCACAACCTCTGTGCCAGTGTAAATATCATGCAGGCAGCTCTTGCCGGCAGGCAGCAGGCACCAGAGATAACCTATGCCTGCAGCGGCCATTGAAGCGGTGGCCAATACAGAGCGCAGTATAGATTGCTTTGCCGTTGCCAGTGAGCCGTCGGGTTGCTGGAGTCTAAGGCGCCAGGCTTTCATTCCCAGAGTCTGCCCCTGTTTTCGCCAGCAAATAAAGTAGTAACCCATCAGTGAGGCTATCCAGCCCATAAAGCTCAACCATTGCAAGATTGGCCCCGGCTGCACGTCCTCCAGACCGGTAAAGCCGTTAAATAGGATCTTAATAATCACCAGCACAGCACCATAGCCCAGGGTAATAGAAAACAGCAAAAAGGCGTCGTAGACCAATGCCATGAGGCGTCGTAAAAGGCTGGCTGAGGGTAGAGTATTTTGCGTTGGTACTTGATTCATAGACTGGTTAACTATATTTCCGTTGGCGCAGGCAGAGCAATGCGCGAATTAATCATGTTTGGATTTTGCCCAAAGCCAGTACAATGCGCAATCGACGATTGTGGTCAAATAACCAAAAAGAGTGGCAGGAGAATTTTGTGGACTGGATATATGGCATCCATGCGGTGCAAACAATGCTTAAGTCAGCGCCTCAGCGCGTGCGTGAGTTGCATGTTCAGCGCGGCAGGCAAGACGACCGGCTGCAAAAAATTCACCGACTTGCAGAGCAGCATGGTGTGGCTCTGCAATGGGCTACGGTAAAGCAATTAGACAGCAAGGCGCAGGGTCGGCATCAGGGAGTGATGGCGCTGTGCAGTCCAGGTGAGACCTACGACGAGACGTTTTTGCTAAAACTTGCTGAGGAAAAAGGTCAGGCGGCGTTCTTTTTGATGCTCGATGGTGTCACAGATCCCCATAATCTTGGCGCCTGTCTGCGCTCGGCCGATGGTGCTGGAGTTCAGGCGGTGATTGTCCCAAAGGATAACTCTGTTGGCCTGACGCCTGTGGTAAGCAAGGTGGCCTGCGGGGCAGCAGAAACCGTGCCTCTGGTAATGGTGACTAATCTCAATAGAACGCTTGAAAAATTACAGCAGCAGGGCGCTTGGGTGGTGGGCACAGCTGGTGAAGCTGAGCAGACAATCTATGAGCTGGATTTAAAGGGTCCGCTGGTGCTGGTAATGGGGGCGGAGGGCACTGGCATGCGTCAGCTAGTTCGTCGCCAATGTGACTTTCTCGGCAAGCTACCAATGGCGGGCGAGGTGAGCAGTCTAAATGTTTCTGTTGCTACGGGTGTCTGCCTGTTTGAGGTGGTTCGTCAGCGTCAGGCAGCGACCTAGCTTTTTATTGATCTGAGTTGTTGCTTTTTATTAGAAGTAACAGCTAACCTTATATTGTCGACTCATTTGAAATAGCCCAGTATTCAGTGAAATTGTTTTCCATGCTAAGCAATCAATATTATGGACTCTAAAATTTACTCAGTTCCCAATCTTCTTAGCTTGCTGCGCCTCGGATTAGTACCCGTATTGGTGTGGCTTGCCACTGAGCAGATGGGGCAGGTGTTTTTGTTGGTGCTGGTGGTATCTCTGGTTAGTGACGTGCTGGATGGCTACCTGGCCCGCAAACTCAATCAAGCCAGCGAGCTTGGGGCTAAGCTAGACAGCTGGGGTGATATTCTGACCTATGCGGCAATGATGCTGGGGTTACACCTGATCTGGCCGGATATATTTGCCAAACAGGCGGGGTTTTTAATTGCCACAATGCTGGCATTTACACTGCCCACTCTAGCGGCATTTCGCAAGTTTGGGGGCTACCCGAGCTATCATACCTGGGGTGCCAAGTTGGCTGCGGTACTCATGGCTCCGGCCTATTATGTATTGATTCTCTGGGGTGAAGACAGTTTCTTTAGAGCAGTTATTTTATTGCATGTGCTAGTCGCTGCTGAGGAGTTGGCGATTACCTTCCTGCTACGCGAGCCACGCAGCAATGTGGTGTCTGTTTTTAGACTGCGTACCGGTCGCATTAGTGACCTTAAATAACCCTTATTTTGCCCCTTAAAAGTTTCTCTAAAGCTTATTGCAACTGGGCTGCCAACTCTCTATAATTCCGCGCCTTACAGCGTCCGGGCATGTGCTAGCACACTAAATTCGGACACTCCTTGTCTCACCGCGATGGCTAAATGGCCGAACGGGAGACTTTTTAATCCATGAGGAGATACAATGCGTCACTACGAGATCGTGTTTCTGGTACACCCAGATCAAAGCGAGCAAGTCCCTGGAATGGTTGAACGTTACTCTGCGTCTATCACTGCAGCTAACGGCTCCGTCCACCGTTTAGAAGACTGGGGTCGCCGTCAACTGGCCTACCCAATCAACAAAATTCATAAAGCTCATTACATTCTGATGAACGTCGAGTGCACTCAGGAAGTTCTAGATGAGCTGAATGCTACATTCCGCTACAACGATGCTATTTTGCGCAGCATGGTTATTCGCCGTGACGAAGCGGTCACTGCTGAGTCACCGATCATGAAGCAGGAAAATGCTGAGAAAGCCGACAAAGAAGCTCGCGAGCGTCGCAATGCAGCCAAAGCGAAGGCTGCCGCAGCTCCAGCTGAGCAGAGCGATGAAGAAGCGCCAGAAGCTGACGCTGAAGCGGATCAAGGAGAATAATCATGGCTAGATTTGTACGTCGTAGAAAATTTTGTCGTTTCAGCGCCGAAGGTGCCACTGAAATCGATTACAAAGATCTGGACACTCTGAAAGGTTATGTTTCTGAGAGCGGAAAGATCGTTCCTAGTCGCATCACTGGCACCAAGGCACGCTATCAGCGTGAGTTGTCTGAAGCTATCAAGCGTGCGCGCTACATTGCATTGCTACCTTACACTGATAGCCACAAGTAATTAGGAAGAACATTTTTGCGTGCCCTAGCTGAGTTTATTATGCGCGGGCGAACTCAGGCCTGCGCAGTCGCTCTATTGGGAAGCTTATTCCCTTTAGTCAGCCCGGCAACAGTGGGGCTGGTGACCTTGCGCAAAGGCAGTAGCCAGGGGTTGTTGGTTTTGCTGTGGGCGCTTTTGCCGCTGATAGCTAACTTCTTCCTCAGCCAGGGCAGTCACCTTTTGCCTTTGGTTTCAATGGCCTCACTGGCCATGATGCTAGTCTCTGCCAATGTGCTGCGACTGACGGTGTCCTGGCAGTGGACCATGATGGCCTCGATGCTGGTTGCAGCTGCAGTGGCCGTTGCGGTGGGCTTGGTTTTTGGCTCTGAGGTTGAGCTATTAATCGAAGAGCTCAACAAGGCAATTGCAGAGGTTACTGCGCAGCAGGATAGTAAACAGACGGCGCCCTTTATTGCTGGGCCGCAGTACGTTTTAGGGTTGATAGCCCTTGTGCTAGCCGCAAACGCCATAGTGAGCCTGTTTGTGTCACGTTGGTGGCAAGCGCTGCTCTATAATCCGGGGGGCTTTAGTGAAGAGTTTCACAGCCTTAGGTTGGATAGCAAGGTCGCTGCAGCGCTGCTGATAGGCGTTATTCTCGGGTCATTTTTACCCAGAGGATATGAGTTTTGGGCCGGATTGATGGCGATACCACTACTGATCGCTGGAATAGCTTTGGTTCATCACAGTGTCAGGGTTCTCAAGCTGAATGGTGCTTGGTTAGGGTTTATGTATTTTGGGCTGCTTGTGTTCGGCCCCATGGTAGGTGCTTTGTTGGTGGGATTGAGTTTTGCCGACAGCATGGTGAATTTACGTTCTAGGTTAGCGGCGAACAATAATCGTCAACCCTGAGCAGATAGTAAGTAATAGAGGTTAGTGAGATGGAAGTTATTCTGTTAGAAAAATTAGGCAAGTTGGGCAACATTGGTGACACTGCTAAGGTTAAAGCTGGCTATGGCCGCAACTACCTGATCCCACAGGGCAAAGCAGTTTTTGCCACAGAGCAAAACATCGCTGAGTTCGAACTGCGTCGTGCAGACCTCGAAGCAGCCGCAGCGGCCAAGCTTGGTGAAGCTCAGGCCCGTGCAGCTAAGCTGGTTGAGGTTGGCAGCATCACCATCAAAGCCATTGCTGGCGATGAAGGCAAGCTGTTTGGATCTGTAGGCACACGTGAACTAGAAGACGCAATCAACGCTGCTGGTGCTGACATCAGTAAGAGCGAAATTAACCTGCCTGAAGGTGCTCTGCGCCATGTCGGTGAGTTCGCAGTAGAAGTTCAGCTGCACTCAGATGTTACCGAGACAGTCACCGTGGTGATTGAAGCAGAGTAATTCGGTTGTCTGGCTTTAACTACTAAGCTAGATTAGAGTTAAGTATTGCATAACGGCACTGCTTCTTAATAAGATGCAGTGCCGTTTGTGTTTTTAAGCCAGACACAAGATATAGCGATTATCCAGACCATAGGTTAAAACTTTTCAGCATGAGCGAAGCACTTTTTGCAGAACCGACCATTAGCCAGCCGTTGCCTCATTCTATAGAGGCAGAACAGGCGGTTCTCGGCGGGTTGATGCTTAAGAATGATGCCTTCGATAACATTGCTGAGATACTGGCCGACTCAGATTTTTACAGCGCTGATCACCGTTTGATCTTCAACGCTATGGCCGATCTGGCAGCTGGTGGCCAACCTTTTGACCCGATCACCTTGACCGAGTCACTCCAGAATTCCAATCAACTCAGTGCCGCTGGCGGTGCTGAGTATCTAGTCGATCTGGCGCACAATACGCCAAGTTCTGCCAATGTTAAGGCCTATACGCAGATTGTTCTCGAACGATCTATTGTCCGGCAGCTGATCAGCGCCTCAAGCGATATTGTGCGCAAAGGTTACAATCCGCTGGGCTGGGATAGTAATAAGCTGTTGGAGGAGGCGGAGAAACGGCTGCAGGAAATCATTGAAAATCGCCCCAAAAAAGGTGGTTTCAAAGAGGTCAACTCGCTGATTAAAGAAGCTGTCGATCGTCTTGATGAGCTATTTAAAAACGATTCGGATATTACTGGCCTAAGCACTGGCTTTGCTGACCTAGACAGTATGACGTCTGGCTGGCAGAAATCGGATCTGATTATTGTTGCTGGGCGACCCTCAATGGGAAAGACCTCCTTCGCCATGAATATGGTTGAGCACGCCACATTGCATCAGGATCGTCCTGTACTGGTATTCAGTCTTGAAATGCCTGCCAGCAGTCTGGTCACTCGAATGCTGTCTTCCATAGGTAAAATCGATGCCACCAGAATGCGCTCCGGCAATCTTCTTGAAGACGATTGGCCGCGGCTTAGCAGTGCTGCGCAGCGACTCAAAGATCGGCCACTATTTATTGATGATTCTGCCGGTATCACGCCACTGGAGATGCGCAATCGTATCAAGCAGTTTACCCGTGAAAGGGTAGAGCAGTTGCGTGCGATCTGGCATCGTGAGCATGGGGCTGATACGCCGGCAGACACCGAGGCGCTCTACGAACAGGCTCAGCCTGGCTTGATAATGGTGGACTACCTGCAGCTGATGAATGGCACCAATAGTTCCGAGGGGCGAGTTCAGGAAATATCGCAGATTTCTCGAGAGCTCAAAGGCTTGGCCCGTGAATACGCCTGTCCCATGATTGCCCTGTCGCAGCTCAGTCGTAACGTAGAGCAGCGACCCAATAAGCGTCCGGTCAATGCAGATCTGCGTGAATCTGGTGCAATTGAGCAGGACGCTGACGTTATTGCGTTTATCTATCGCGATGAGGTCTATAACGAAGATAGCCCTGACAAGGGCATTGCGGAAATTATTCTTGGCAAGCAGCGTAACGGTCCGATTGGTACCTGCAGGCTAATGTTTTTGGGTAAGTACACCCGCTTTGAAAATCTCGCTGGCGATCATTTCGCCGAGTACTAAAGTCTCTATTTAGAAGGTTTCTTTAATGAAGGTATTTCATACCGTCAGTGGTCTTAGAGATGATCTTAATAAAGATCGCCGCCAAGGCCTTCGCATTGGCTTTGTGCCCACCATGGGTAATCTTCATCAGGGTCACCTAGCTCTTATCAAACAGGCCCGAGAAACCAACGATATTGTGGTCTGCTCGATTTTTGTCAATGCGCTGCAGTTTGGCCTCAACGAGGACTGGGATAGGTATCCCAGAACCTATGAGTCTGATTGCGAGCAGCTGCGCGAGTCAGGCTGCGACTATTTGTTTCACCCAGATGATATCGAGATGTACCCCAATGGCCTGGATACCCAGAGTCGGGTGATCTGTCCCACTATGACTGATGTGCTCTGCGGCGCTAGTCGACCTGGGCACTTTGAAGGCGTTACCACAGTAGTGAGCAAGCTATTTAATATAGTGCAGCCAGACGAGGCGGTGTTTGGTATTAAAGATTATCAGCAGCTAGCCGTGATTCGCCGTATGGCCGAAGATCTCTGTATGCCTGTAAAAATTAGCGCTGCACCTATTCATCGTGAGCCAGATGGTCTTGCCATGAGCTCAAGGAACAGCTATATCACTGAACAGGAGCGACCATTAGTCACTGTGCTAAAACAGTCTTTGGAGTGGATTGCCGAGCAGATTCAGTCTGGTAATAGAGACTTTTATCAACTTGAGGAATCTGCCAAGCAACAGGTGGTTGATGCGGGTTTTAGAGTCGACTACATGACCATCAGCAACAGTAAAACACTGGATCCGGCAGCTGATGATGATATCGAAATCACCATTCTCGGTGCTATGTTTACTGAGAAAGCACGATTGATTGATAATCTGAGTATCGTTTTAGGTTAGTTGCTAGCAAGCGGTAATAGGAATTAATTGTTAAAAGGGAATTTTCTATGCTATCCACTTTTTTAAAGGCCAAACTACATATGGGCGCTGTCACGCAGGCGGAGCTCTGGTACGACGGTTCCTGCGCCATTGATTCAACGCTTCTCGCGCTGTCTGGTATGCGCGAGTTTGAACAGATCGATATCTATAATGTCAGCAATGGCGAGCGCTTTACTACTTACATAATTGCTGCTGAGGCAGACTCGGGGATTATCTCCATTAACGGCGCTGCGGCACGCAGATGTCAGGTGGGAGACCGGATTATTATTGCCAGTTATGGGCAGTTTTCTGAGGCCGAGGCCGCGACCCATGAGCCGCGGTTGATCTACCTTAATCAGGACAATTCGGTCGAGCGGACGGCCAACAGCATTGCTGTGCAGCTCGCCGAATAGATAGCCTCTGACTCTGGTTTTTGGCTACCTATGGCTCTTTTGCGTAGACCAGTTCACCAGCGAGCCAGGTCTCTAATACGTTTGTTTTCCAAATATCCTGCGCTGGAATCTGATAGATATCCTGGTCTAGTAACACAAAGTCGGCCCATTTGCCCGGAGTGAGTCCGCCCAGTGTTTGCTCCTGATGGGCTCCCCAGGCAGCGTCGATGGAAAAAGACCTCATCGCTTCTTCTATACTCATCGCCTCTTCTGCAATCCATCCTCCCTCTGGCTGATTGGCCTGATTCTGACGGGTAACTGCAGCGTGCAGTCCATTGAAGGGATTTGCTAGCTCGACGGGATAATCGGAGCCAGAGACCACAATGCTGCCTTGGTCGAGAAAGCTACGCCAGGCATAGGCGCCCTTGAGTCGCTCGGCGCCAATTCGGTCTTCAGCCATATTCATATCACTGGTGGCATGGGTTGGCTGCATTGAGGGGATAACATCTAAGCTTTTAAAGCGCGGAATATCGCTCAGAGCAACCACCTGAGAATGTTCAACCCTATGCCGCAGATGTCGCCCTCCCACTGTGCCGTAGGCGTATTCGATCTCATCCAATGCGATGCGGTTGCCAAGATCGCCAATCGCATGAATCGCCACCTGAAAATCAGCCTCTGTAGCCAGCTTGAACAGGGCTCTTAGCTGTTGGTCATTAGTTAACAATAGGCCGCTATGGTCTGGACGATCGCTGTAGGGCTCTAGCATGGCGGCGCCGCGGCTACCCAGAGCACCATCGGTATAAATTTTAATGCTGCGGGCTGTATAGAGGTCGAGGTTATCGGTGCTGTGTCCGGCCGCCAAAATATCGGCTAACTCGGGGTCTGTTGAGGAAATCATGCCATAGACACGCACCGGCATTTTGCCGCTATCAGCTAGCTGACGGTAGAGTTTATTTTCTGCGGCACTGGTGCCGGCATCATGGGTTGAGGTGATACCAAGGCTCAGCAGGTGGGCGCTAACTGCATTGAGAGCGGCGAGAATTTCGGTCTCATTGGGCGCTGGGATTACCGACATGACCAGATTCATTGCATTGTCTATCAATATGCCGGTGGGTTCACCATTGGCGTCCACTACAATTTCTCCACCCTCGGGGGATACTGTATCCCTAGTAATGCCGGCGAGTTCTAGGGTTTTACTGTTGGCCCAGCCGGCATGGCCGTCTACGCGCTCCAACCAGACGGGTCGATCGCTTATGTGGGCGTCGAGCATCGCTGCCGTGGGATATTTTTTATCTGGCCACAGTACCTGGTTCCAGCCGCGCCCGCGCACCCAGCTAAGATAGGGTTTATCGTTGGCATAGGCTACCACATCAGCAGCTGCCTGCTCTGCGGTGCTGGCTTCGCGCACATCAATGCGCAGCAATGTGTAACCAAGGCTGGATACATGGCCGTGGGCATCAATAATGCCCGGCACCAGAGTTTTACCATGGCCATTGATAATCTTGGCATCAGGATAACGGCTGACCAAGGAATCCCCAGTGTCCAAAACCTTGCCATCCTGTATCGCTAGGGAGGCAAAGTTAAATAGCTGTCGCTGATTGTCAAAGCTGTAGCCCTGTATATTGTCGATGACTGTGATCGGTTTTGGCGCTGGAGCACAGCCGCTGATTAAAGCACTCAGACCTGCACAGACTAGAAGTCGGATTAACCATAGATTGGAGTTTTTCATAGCTGGATTGCCTTGGATTACATCACTGATTTTTATTGTTGTGGCCTGCTCTGGGTTGAGCTTTTAAAACGTTATTCTGTCCCATTAGGCTCTATTGTGCGAGTGTTTCTGCACCCTAAATGCGCGGAGATGGCTCTGGGGCTGCGGTGTCGCAGCTAAGTTTACGTTGACTAATCCGCTAAAAGTGTTAAATTGCCCGGCATCTGCTCGTATTGAAGCAGGTGTTTGTCCTAGTACCAGATTGGCGCAACCAGTGCCGCTGGTCATCAAAAGAGAGGGTGCAGACCTAAATCATAGGTTTGAAATGCCAACGACAGTCTTAAGCACTTACCGGTGTGACTGGAAATTATCGCCTTTGGGCGGTGTCCCTATTGATGCTTCAGCTACCGTCGCCACTGAGAAAGGTCCTATAAACTTTTAGAGGACATACTGTGGAACTCTTATCTGGCGGTGATATTTTAATCCGCGCACTCAAAGACGCAGGCGTCAAAGACGTTTGGGGTTATCCCGGCGGCGCCGCATTGCATATCTATGACGCCCTGTATCGACAGGACGACGTCTTTCATATTTTGGTTCGTCACGAGCAGGCCGCTGTGCATGCTGCGGATGGATTTTCTCGCGCCACTGGCGAGGTGGGCACTGCGCTGGTGACTTCTGGCCCAGGTGCGACTAATGCGATTACAGGCATAGCCACTGCCTACATGGATTCGATTCCCCTTGTAGTAATCTCCGGGCAGGTGCCACTGAGTAAAATTGGTCAGGATGCCTTCCAGGAAACAGACATGGTCGGTGTCTCGCGGCCCATCGTTAAACACAGCTTTTTGGTAACCCGCACCGAGGATATCGCAGAGACTATTGCCAAGGCTTACTATATTGCCTCTACAGGCCGGCCCGGTCCTGTGGTGGTTGATATCCCCAAAGATGTTACAGACCCCAGCTATAAGGTTCCTTATCACTGGCCGACTGAAACTAAGATGCGATCTTACCAGCCTACGGACAAGGGACACCGCGGGCAAATTAAGCGAGCGGTTAAAACGCTAATTCAAGCTAAGCGTCCGGTTATCTATACCGGTGGTGGTATCGTGATTGACAATGCATCAGAGCATTTGATTGCGCTAGCTCAGAAACTTAATTTCCCAGTGACCAACACCCTGATGGGACTCGGCGGCTACCCTGGCACAGACCCTCAGTATCTGGGGATGCTAGGCATGCACGGTACCTATGAGGCCAATACTGCTATGCACCATGCGGATGTTATCTTTGCCGTGGGTGCTCGCTTTGATGACCGTGTGACCAATGATCTCGATAAGTTCTGTCCCCATGCGACCATTATCCACATAGATGTAGATCCGACGTCGGTTTCTAAAAATATCGAAGCTCATATACCTATCGTGGGTACCTGTACCTCGGTGCTAACAGAGATGCTGGCGATTGCCGAACAGCTGGCCATTAAACCTGATACTGAGGCTCTGGCTGAATGGTGGCAGCAGATAAACCAGTGGCGGGCTGATAAAGGTATCTATACAGAGAGTCGTTATGAGCCCAGCCTGGGCACCTGTATCAAGCCGCAAGATGTGATCAAGATGCTTTATAAGATCACTAACGGCGAGGCTATTGTTACCTCAGATGTGGGCCAGCATCAGATGTTCGCTGCCCAGTACTATCTGTTTGATAAGCCGCGTACATGGATTAACTCTGGTGGTCTAGGGACTATGGGCTTTGGTCTTCCTGCGGCCATGGGTGCCAAACGCGCGTTTCCTGATAAAGACGTGGCCTGTGTTACTGGTGAGGGCAGCATCCAGATGTGTATTCAGGAGCTATCTACCTGCACCCAGCACAATCTGCCAGTAAAAATCATCAATCTAAATAACGCAGCTTTAGGAATGGTTCGCCAGTGGCAGGACATGAATTACAGCAGTCGCTACTCAGAGTCTGTATATGAAGACTCGCTGCCAGATTTTGTTAAGTTGGCAGAGGCCTATGGTCATGTGGGCATGAAAATCACCCATATAGACGAATTGGAAGAGAAGATGCGCGAGTGCTTTGCAATGAAAGATCGTTCTGTATTTATGGATATCTGTGTTGACCGCTCAGAGCATGTCTATCCCATGCAGATGCCTGGGGGTTCTATGCGTGACCTGTGGCTGAACAAAACGGAGAGAACCTAATGAAACGTATTATTTCTATTTTGCTGGAAAATGAATCTGGCGCGCTTTCAAGGGTTGTCGGACTGTTTTCTCAGCGCGGTTACAATATTGATACCCTGACCGTTGCACCCACAGATGACGACACATTGTCGAGACTAACCCTTACAACTCAGGGTGACGACCAGATGGCTGAGCAAATTGTAAAACAACTGCATAAGTTAATTGACACTATCAAGGTGGTCGATTTGACCGTGGGCTCTCATATTGAGCGGGAACTCATGCTAGTTAAGCTTAAGGCCTCTGATGCTGATATTCGTGCCGAGGTAAAGCGCTGTGTTGAGATTTTTCGCGGCACCATTGTCGATGTCACTGCGTCTAGCTACACAGTCCAGTTGGCCGGTGACAGTGAGAAGCTAGATGCCTTTATCGAGGCTGTTCGCGATATCGGTATCATGGAAGTCGTGAGAAGCGGTGTGTCTGGAATAGCACGGGGTGATAAATTTTTGCGCGTGTAATGTTATGCTATCCACCGATTGAGAGTTAGGCAGCGGCTTCTTATCTAATAAGAAGCCGTTTTATTTTGTTGCCCGTAAACTAAAACAGCAGCAAAACAGATTGATGACGAGGGAGAGTATGGTAGCAATAGAGACAGAATCTAGATTAGTGCCACTAGATGGCGGCATT
Source organism: Porticoccaceae bacterium (assembly GCA_018663035.1). Classification (GTDB taxonomy): domain Bacteria; phylum Pseudomonadota; class Gammaproteobacteria; order Pseudomonadales; family Porticoccaceae; genus HTCC2207. Next base: position 6,735 of record JABJEX010000041.1, on the reverse strand, counting down.
AATTTTCGTGATATTGGTGGCTATGTAAACAGCCAGGGGCGCAGAGTAAAGTGGCGCAAAATAATGCGTTGTGGCCATCTTGCTAACCTGACTCAGGGCGATCTAGATGTGCTTGAAGAGATTGGCGTTAGCCAAATTCATGACTTTCGGCGAGTTGAAGAGCAGGCGCAGAATCCCAGCTGTGCTGTGCGCGCTGAGTTTATCGATGACTATCAGATGTCAATTGGCGATATATCTCGGTTTTGGGAGTTTCTCTTCGAAGGGGAGCTAAGTGCGGAATCCTCGCATCAGCTAGTGGTGAACTCCTATCGCAACTGTATCCAAGCAGTTATTCCTGCGTTTACTCGCTTTATGCGCCACATTGTCGACAATGCTGATAACGCCAGCGTCTTTCACTGCTCTGCGGGCAAAGATCGCACCGGTATGGCAGCAGCCTTGATTCTTTCGGCCCTAGACGTACCCCGGGACACAATCGTCGCCGACTATATGCTGACCATAGAGCACTACGATTCCACTAGGCTTATTGAGATTGTGGAAGGGCATCTCCGCGATGCCAAGGTTGAGAGCTGGGAGCGCTCTTGGCTGATACCCTATTGCTCAGTGCACCAGGACAATATAGTGGCTTTTTTAGAAGCAATCGATGCTGAATATGGTGATGTGAGAAATTACTTAACCAGTGCTCTGGGGCTCTCAGATCAGGATCTAATTAAAATCCAAGAGAGCTATTTGCAGGACTAATGTCTTATAATGCCAGCCGAGCTAAATAAGGGTAGCCGTGAATGAACAAGAAAGCACAGAAGGATGACAGGGTAGTAGATCTAAAGCACGCTCAGAATACTGAGATATCTGGGCGCCGCAAAGGTATCTATTTGCTGCCAAACCTGCTCACCACTGGCGCCCTGTTTGCTGGCTTTTATGCCGTGTTGTCGGGGTTCAGTGGCAAGTATGAATTGGCCGCTATAGCCATTTTTACCGCTATGGTCTTCGATGGTCTGGATGGCCGTGTCGCGCGCATGACCAATACCCAAAGTGACTTTGGTGTGCAGTATGACAGCCTATCGGATATGGTTTCTTTCGGTGTCGCCCCAGCGGTAGTTGCCTATGGTTGGGGTGTCAGTGATTTAGGCACCGTGGGTCTGGCAGCTGCTTTTGTGTATGCTTCCTGTGCTGCACTACGATTGGCGCGTTTTAATGTTCAGGCCGATTCGTCTAGCGGTAAAGAGTTTACTGGTCTGCCAAGCCCAGTTGCAGCAGCACTAGTGGCCGGATTCGTCTGGTCGACCTATTCCATGGGTGCATCCCTAGGGCTGACGATTTTGGGTGCAGCTCTAACGGCGGTCGCCGGCCTATTGATGGTTTCCAATTTTAAGTACCCGAGCTTTAAAGAGGTGGATCTGCGGGGCAAGGTGCCATTTATTGTGATTCTCTCCATTGCCATGGGGTTTGTGGTAATTACTATAGATCCGCCGCGTATTCTGTTTTTGATGGCCAGTATCTTCAGCTTTTCTGCACCAGTGATCTGGTTGGGCAAAAAATTGGGAATGGGAAGGGTTCGAAAATCCTAAATTCAGTGATGCATTTTTTGGCTTTCTAAGGGGCGAAAAAATGGTCTTGGCAAGGCCTTTAAAAACTGTTTGAATGTCAGCATGAATTTCTCCAAATACAGACTACAGCAAATCGATACTGTCTCCGGCGTCTGCCCGGCTGTTGCTGCTTGTCTATCAGTTGTTCTGCTTCTCCTGCCCTGAGGGGCAACTACGTTATACCTCATCCAAAATCTATCTCAATGCGCACAGCGCTAGTTGAAAGTTTGTCCCCGCGGGGGCGCAATTCGTTTTACAATAGGGGCTATTCAGCACAGCTAGTCCCAACAGGAATAGAGCACCATGGACTCAAAAGAAAAATTAGTCATATTTGATACTACGTTGCGCGACGGCGAGCAGAGCCCCGGCGCATCTATGACCAAAGACGAAAAAGTGCGCATCGCCAAGGCCTTGGAGAAAATGCGCGTGGACGTTATCGAGGCTGGTTTTGCAATCTCCAGTCAGGGAGATTTTGAAGCGGTTCAGGCGATTGCCAACACCGTAACTCAGAGCCGAATCTGTAGCCTTTCTAGGGCGATCAGTGGCGATATAGAGCGTGCAGCTGAGGCCCTTAAAGGTGCTAGCGCTGGCCGAATCCACACCTTTATTGCCACCTCGCCGATTCATATGAAGCACAAGTTACAGATGGCGCCAGACCAGGTTCTGGAACAGGCCGTGGGTGCGGTGAAAATTGCACGCAACCTGATCGATGATGTGGAGTTTTCGCTGGAAGACGCTAGCCGCACTGAATTTGATTTTATGTGTCGCATCACCGAAGCGGTGATAAATGCCGGTGCGCGAACTATCAATCTCCCGGATACGGTGGGCTATTCTGACCCCGGTGAATACGGCGCCATGATTAAGCGCTTGCTCAATACGGTACCCAATGCCGACCGCGCGATTTTCTCTGTACACTGTCACAACGATTTGGGTTTGGCAGTGGCCAACAGTCTCAGTGCAGTTCAGGCTGGCGCTAGACAGGTGGAATGCACTATCAATGGTCTGGGTGAGCGGGCAGGTAATGCCTCGCTTGAAGAGCTGGTTATGGCGATTCGCACCCGTAAGGATGTATTCCCAGTTACCACCAATATAGACACAGTCCATATTGTGCCGACCTCAAGATTAGTGTCCAGTATTACAGGCTTTCCGGTACAGCCCAACAAGGCGATTGTGGGTGCCAATGCCTTTGCCCATGAATCAGGCATTCATCAGGATGGTATTTTAAAATTCCGTGAAACCTACGAGATTATGAAAGCTGAGGATGTTGGTTGGAGCACTAACAAGCTGTCACTGGGCAAGCTCTCTGGCCGAGCCGCGTTTGCATCACGGCTAGAGGAACTGGGTATCAGCTTTGAAAGCAAAGAAGAATTTAATCAGGCCTTTGTGCGCTTTAAAGAGTTGGCTGATAAGAAGCGTGAAATCTTCGATGAAGATCTGCAGGCGCTGGTGTCTGATGTGCAAATGGGCACCGAAGACGATGCACTGACACTGGTAGATCTAGAAGTGCTTTCAAAGAGTGGTCAGTCTCCCCAAGCCAAGATTGGCGTTCGTTATCAGAATGTAGAGCACAGCGCCGAAGCCAGTGGTGACGGTGCTGTAGATGCGATCTTTAAAGCGATTGAAAAGCTGGTCAACAGCGAAACCCAGTTGCAACTGTATTCAGTCAATGCTGTGACTCAGGGTACAGATTCGCAGGGTGAGGTCACGGTCCGACTGGAGAAAGACGGGCGTATCATAAATGGGCAGGGCGCTGACACTGATATCCTGTTAGCCAGTGCCAAGGCCTATCTCAATGCGCTGACCCTTATGCGTAATCCAGGGCGGCTGCATCCGCAACTTGGTGGCATCTAATGTCACAGGGGCTTAGAAACCAGTATTTACAAACTTTGGGCATAGTGCAGTACGTGCCCAAAGATTTGCCGCTGGCTTCTGAGCGCGATGAAGTCTCTCAGATCCAAGACAGAGATACCGGCCAGCCAAATCTGGATGCAGGGTCAGCCAAGACTGATACAGCACCACTGGCGGTGACGCAGGCTAGCCATGAGGTGCAGAAGGCATCTATGGCTGAGCTGGTCAATTTAGGCTTGCAAGACAAGTTACCTGACATATCTAAGCCGGAGGCTATTTCCGAAAAGCCCGACGTTACCGCCGCCTCCCAGGTGGCTACATCAATAGAGCTAAAGTTTGCTCTTTGGCAGCCCAGTGACGAATTGCTAGTGTGCAGCTCAGTCGAAGACAGCCTACCGGATCCAGAGCAGATTTTACTGTTGGGAAATATTCTAGCCGCTATGGGACAGAGTTCTGGGCCTCTGCCGCAGATGGAGCTGATTGAGTGGCCTCCCTACGCCAATATGGCGGGCGATGAAACTGAGGTGCGTGAGTTTCTAACCACTCTGGTTCAGGCTAGAGTCGACAGTAAGTCGGCAAAATATGTACTGCTGATGGGTGATGCAGCCGCTGATTGGCTGCTTTCAAAGGATCAACAGGCCGCAGTGGCCAATGGTCAGGTTGAGGTCTTTGGTCAGGTTATCGGATTACTTGTACCATCGTTGTCTTCAATGATTGAGCAACCTGCGCGCAAGCGAGATGCCTGGCAGACTATTCGTTTTCTCAGTCCCCAGCGTCAGGTTCATAAAGTAGATTCTTGAGTATTTGTCCCCAACAGCAAGCGTTTATTCGTGCAATGCAGATCGACGATCTAGCAGATGTTCTGGCCATAGAGCAGGCTACCTCTCAGTCTCCCTGGAGCGAGCTGCAGTTTGAGCAGAGTATTCATGATACCGTTGTTTTAATCTGCGACACTAGGCTGGTTGGGTTTTTGGTATTAGGCTCTGTATTGGATCAAGCAGAGGTCCATAATCTGGCGATCCATCCGCAACATCAGGGCGAAGGGTTGGGGTCGGCACTGTTGGATCATGGTATCGATTCTCTCGCCCCCGAAATTACTGTTCTGCACCTTGAAGTGCGGGTGTCAAATTTTCGGGCGATAAGGCTTTACCAACAGAGAGGTTTTGTCGAGGTAGGTGAGCGAAGAGATTATTACAAGACTGAGTATGGCCGCGAGAACGCGCTATTGATGTCCCGATCTCTTGCTACTGATGCAGAGTAAAATTTGTTACTCTTAACCTTTAGAAAACAACAAGAGGCGTTAAATCGTTATGCAAATGCTTTATTGGCACTGGTTCATATTGGGCGTTTTGCTTATTATCGGCGAGATTTTCATTCCTAGCTTTACCATTCTTTGGTTTGGGCTGGGAGCCCTAGTCGTGGGAGTGGCCACAGCGTTACTCGATATTCCTTTTAGTGGTCAACTATTGCTTTGGACACTGGCATCTGTGGCTTTTACGCTACTCTGGTTTAGAGTGTTCAAGCCAAAGATAAGTCAGGATAACAGTGGAGAATCTGCCCGCGTGTCCGCTATAGGCGAGTCGGGGCAGGTGATTAAAACACCCACGCAGACCACTAACGGTAAGGTGCGCTTTAGCACCCCAATATTGGACCGCGACGAATGGGAGTTTGTCTGCGAGTCCGAGGTGGCATTGGGTGACCGCTTAGTTATCAAAGAGATTTCTGGTGACCTATTACAGGTCGAAAAACACAATTAATTAGTTAGAGGAAATTCCTATGGAAGGCATTTTTGTTACATTCTTTTTATTCTTGTTGGTCATAATTACCCTTTTAAAGGGTATCCGACTGGTGCCTCAGGGGTCCAAGTGGGTAGTACAGCGACTGGGTAAATACCATATGTCACTTCACCCTGGTCTCAATCTGATTATTCCCTATATCGATGACGTGGCGTTTAAGGCCACGACCAAAGATATTGTTTTAGATATCCCGTCTCAAGAAGTAATTACACTGGATAACGTGGTTATTATTGCCAATGCAGTGGCCTATATTAATATTGTCAGCCCAGAGAAAGCGCTATACGGCGTTGAGGACTATGAGTTAGCTATTCGCACGCTGGTGCAAACATCTCTGCGTTCAATAGTTGGTGAGATGGCTCTGGACGATGCGCTCTCATCCCGCGATCAGATCAAAGCAAAGCTCAAAAGCTCTATCTCTGATGATATTGCCGACTGGGGTATTACCCTAAAGACAGTTGAAATTCAGGATATTAACCCCTCGGGCACCATGCAGCAGGCAATGGAAGAGCAGGCTGCTGCTGAGCGTCAGCGACGTGCTACGGTTACCCGCGCCGACGGTGAAAAAACTGCTGCTATTCTTGAGGCAGATGGTCGTCTAGAGGCATCGCGACGGGACGCTGAAGCTCAGGTGGTACTAGCTGAGGCAACCAAAGCAGCGCTCAGCAAGGTTAACGATGCTATCCAAGACAAAGAGCTGCCGGCTATGTATTTGCTGGGTGAGCAGTATATTGATGCAATCAAAAGCATGTCCAATTCCCCCAATTCCAAGTTGGTAGTCTTGCCTGCGGATATACCTGCGGCAGTGCGCGGGATTATGAACAACACTAAGTAACTGGGCTCAGCTGCAAAAGTTTGAGCGCTAGTGATAGAGGCTATAAGGGCAGGGTTGTAAAGGCCTGCCCTGCTAGCAACAGAGTCAACCAAATGACTGAAATGACGTCGACTAACTCATACTAAACAGGAGAATGATTTAAGTATGTCAAAATTATGGGTATTAGTTTTTATAACTATGTTTATTACTGGCTGCGCCAATGGCCATCGCTACGGCGCGCCGGATAAGATTATTGTTGATACTAGAGGCGTAGATCCCTATGCCTATCAGGTCGATCTGACCGAATGCAAAGACTACGCAACACAGGTAGAGGTCTCTGATCGTACCCTAGAGGGCGCAGCAGAGGGCGCTGTAGTAGGTGCTGTCCTTGGCGCAGTGCTAGGCAATCATGAGACAGTTGAGCGCAGTGCCGGTGCTGGTGCCGTGCTTGGAGGAGTAAAATCTAACAAACGTGCCCGCCATGAGCAGGAGCGTATCGTCAAGCGATGCTTGCAAGGTCGCGGCTACAAAGTCCTCAACTGAGTAAGTATTATTGGTCTTTGACTATTGCTTAACCGGGCGCTTTTGAAGTTTGCGCTGTAGGGTTCTGCGATGCATACCCAGACTTCTAGCGGTGGCTGAAATATTGCCACCGTTTGCGTTTAGTACCCGTTGAATATACTCCCATTGCAGCCTT
>JABJEX010000040.1 GCA_018663035.1 Porticoccaceae bacterium | reverse complement strand
CCTGTAGCTTCAGGCTTTCACGCAAGAAGACAGCAGCCTTACTGTGCGCTAAATCTGTGAGCCCTCCCGCTCGAAGAATAACGTCGGAAAGCGTCTCACCGCGCGCAAAACTGTAGACGCCGGGGAACTGAACCTCTCCTTCGAGGGTCATCTCATGAGCTTCTCGAAATTCCGGAATTGTGCGCACTGACAATCTATCATAGGGTTCTAATTTAAGATCGGCCCGAGGATTCTGATAGGCTTCTACAAGATTTATAGTACTGTGGTTGGATAACATCTCTTCTGAGTTAGCCCAATTATAACGTGAGAGTTCCACCTGCTGAATGTAGGCCTCTTCACCAAGACCACCTGCAGCGGCTATAAGTTGAGTGACCGTCATATTTTCGGTCAGGGGGTATTCACCTGGTGACTTCACGGTACCGTTTATCGATGCGACCCTAGCCAAATCTCCAGATTGAGCCTGCGCCTTAAGCGCCTCTACAAACTTTGCGATCAGAGGCTGGCGATCTTGGTGGGAAGAAAATATCTGCAGCTGGTCTCGAGGAGAGAGTATGAGATCTGCACTACCGTTTTTAAAAGCCAGAGCATTAGCTAGATCAACAAACAATGGCACAAGCTGTCCAACCGGGGGGCTCTCTCGGCGGATCAGCGCAAATCCTAGATCGGCATTGGGTTTGAGCTGACTTACATCTTTGACAATATCAGAGACGCGCAATCCCGGCCGCCATAAAAACTCTGCCTGATGATGAACGTGCCCCACCAGACTCACCACATGCTGTTTGTGCTTAGCGATAGTCGGGATTATTAGAACATCACCATTTTTGACCTCGGTCATCAGGTCTTTTGCAGAGCCTAGGTCGACATCAACCACCCCCATAAATCCAGACTGCCCCACTCGACTAATCATGGCGCCACTTGCATAGGCTCTGGGCGCAAGACCTCCGGCTAATTCCAGCAGGTCTTGCAATCTGGTCTGGCCTTTTAACTCATAAATGGCTGGTCGTCTCACCTCTCCTTTGACTGAGACTGTATTTTTTACACTGGGAATATGGATTACGTCGCCAGACTGCAGACGTATATCGTCCTTGGTATCTCCATGTAGCAACAGGTCATAGAGATCCAGCTGCGCTATTAATTTGCCACCACGCTTTATCTCTATATTACGCAGGGAGGCTATCTCGCTGAGCCCACCACTGACAAACAGTGCATTGGTTACTGTTGAAAGAGAGGAAACGGTATAGGACCCAGGCCTATAGGCTTCGCCCAAAATAAATACCTGTATGGAGCGCAACTCACCAAGACTTATGCTGGCTTCAACACCCAGAATCTGCTCGCTAATGCGTTTGTGAAGCATCTCTTTAGCATCTGAAAAGCTCATACCTGAGACTGGAATAGGCCCAAGTTTGGGAAAATCTATAACCCCGTTACGGCCGACCCTCAGAGAATAGGAGTTGTTATCAGTGCCAAAGAATAAAACCTCTAAAACGTCACCCGGACCTAGAAGGTAATCGGAAGATATTGGAATACGAGACGCGGGTTCAAAGGTAGTGGGTTCTCCAGCAAAGAGTTCATAGCCAAAAGGACTGAGCTGAGTTGCGCTGGTAAATGACAGTTTTTTTGAGGCCTGTTTTGCACCGCCCTTGGGAGCTGCGTTATTGGCGCTCTTCTCCTTCGTAGCGCTCAATCCCTTACTATCCGACTGTCTTGGCAATACAACAGGTTCGTCGACTGTATCAGTGTCATCAGCACTTAGGTCAATAAGACTCAGGCTGCGGCAGAGCTTGTCAATGTCGTAGCCAGCGGCAGCCGCCAAGTCCCTGTGCTGTTTGGTCATTCCAGCACACATAGCGTGCGCCTCAGCCAGCCCAGCTTTGAGATCAGTCTCCTCGGTCCGTTGCGCCAAAACAACAGAGCAGAACATCAGCACAAGCAGCGTAATAGACAATTTTATGGGACGTAAATAGGATGGATAAGCTGAAAAAATAATGGGGGGATGCTCTGGCATCTGCGACTCCTTGTCATTGGCCCCGAAATCCGTCAACGGGGTTTTCCTCTATTACTCTACCACTTTAATCTACCGCTGCAGGCAAAATATCCAGCAGCTAATTTGAGATAATGGGCGGCAAATATATTGTCAAAAGGCTAAGAGATGGCACCAGCAGAATCGAGCTTCTGCAAACTAGCGAAAAACATAACTGCCTTCACTTTTTGATTAAGCAGGTCTATCAATACAATGGCGCGGCTATCACCGTCAGGTTGAGAGAAAATAGCGTTGAGACCACGAAAAGGCCCTTCCAAGACCTCTAACTGATCTCCCGCTTTCAGGGCGCCGGCTATTTCTTCCATGTCCTGCTGTTCAATCGCTCGTTGCTGCAAGCTATGGATAAGTTCTTGGGGGACCACCACAGGAGCACCAGCGCAGGAAACGAAATTACTCACGCCACGGGTGGAGCGCACCGTAGTGGAAGAAACAGAAGCCTGATCAAAACAGACAAATAGATAGCCCGGGAAAAGCGCTTCATCGACTACCTTTCTGCGGCCACGCGATAGTTTTTCAATACTGATCCGTGGGCAAAAGCATTGAATACCTTGCCTCTCTAGATTTTCAACAGCGCGACCTTCCTGTCGCGATTTGGTTTGCAGTAAAAACCAAGTCTCCATACTCACCTTTCTGTGTCGTCGACTAAGCTCTAGATTCTAGACCTTAACTTACAAAGATTCCAACAGCGACAGCAGCTCTGCTTGACGCATGGCCAGCAGCTCTCTATCGCCCTTAGTTTCCAAATTTAGTCTTATCACTGGCTCTGTATTGCTCATACGAAGATTAAAACGCCACTCTGGAAATTCCATAGAAATTCCATCCGTGGTATCTATCAATATAGAGTCGGCCTCATAGTGCTGACGCACAGTTTCAATGGCCGCACTGGGATCGGCGATGGTGCGGTTAATCTCGCCTGGTGAAGGGTAGGCCTCTACCATCGCTTGGACTAACTGAGAGAGAGGCTTGCCACTGTTACTCATTAGTTCCATTACCAGTAGCCAGGGAATCATGCCGCTGTCGCAGTAAAAGAAGTCTCTAAAGTAATGGTGAGCGCTCATTTCGCCCCCATAAACAGCATCCTCACTACGCATCAATTCTTTAATAAACGCATGACCTGTTTTTGACTGAATCGCGGTGCCCCCAGCTTTTTCTACCAGGTCTATGGTATTCCAGGTCAATCGAGGATCGTAGACAACTTTGGCCCCAGGATTTTTACGCAAAAATGCGTCGGCCAGCAAACCAACAATGTAATAGCCCTCAATAAAGTTACCCAGCTCATCGACCAGAAAACAGCGGTCAAAGTCACCGTCCCAAGCAATACCCATATCGGCACCATGCTCTAATACTGCATCAACAGTAGGGGCACGG
>JABJEX010000039.1 GCA_018663035.1 Porticoccaceae bacterium | reverse complement strand
GCCTTGAGGCTGGAGTAGATGCAATGGCGCTGACTGTTCAGCTAAATCAAAGTCTAGTCAGCAGGCTGTTAAACGGAGATGGTTCGCTGTTAGAGGCCGAGACGCTGCAGGATATTTTGCACCAGAGCTACAGCGGACTTGTTAACCAGCAACCCTCTATAGAGCTGCTGGCTCCTGGTGTCTTAGAGGTGGTTTCAGGGGCTCTGGCTAGAATTAATAGTGTATTTGCCAAATAAAACGCGCAGTAACAGCGTACTAAAAAGCGCAGCAGGGGGAGGTATCACTAGTCTGGGATATTCTCTTTTAGAGGGGCTCGCCACAGGTTTATATCGCTTACAGATACAGCCTAAGGTTATAGTCAAAAGAGTCGCTCTAAGGTTCGAGCAACTGAGCCGAGGTCTAAGTGTATTGGGCCTCGGCTCAGCTGTATCTGGGCTCCGTAAACCACTGTACTATTGAACTGACTGCCAGTGATCGACTAAGCTGCTGGAAGCGTAAAAACGGCATCTAATAATAAGCTACCCATAATAATAAGCAGATAACAACTATGAAAATCCCCACAGTTTTAAGTGCAGTCGTCCTCACCGCTCTGGCCATTAGCTCCTGCAGCCTGCTGTCGCCCGACGCGCCTGAACCTATGCAACTGGCCGAGCATAGAGTGCAAACCTCCTCGGGTGTGGCTCAGGGTCATAGTAGCGACCAGTTGGTGTCTTGGTTTGATATTCCCTTTGCGCAGCCACCGGTTGGTGAATTGCGCTGGCGAGCACCGCGCGAGTTGCAGGCTGCTGATCAGACTATTATTGAAAAACCAACCACGTCCTGCGTGCAAAAGGCCAGCCAATATGCCGGTGTTGAGGGGGAGGGCATAGGTGGCTCAGAAGACTGTCTCTATCTAGATATTAAAGCGCCGGCGGATTTTGCCAACAAACAGTACCCAGTAATGTTCTGGATACATGGTGGCGGCAATACCACTGGCGAAAAAGACTATTACGACTTCAGCAAAATGGTGCTGAGTAAAGATGTAGTCGTAGTCACCACAAATTACAGGCTAGGTGCCCTTGGGTTCTTTACCCATCCTGCTATTCAGGGTGCACAGACAGGCCTGGACGGGGCCAGTAACTTCGGCACATTGGATATTATCCAGTCACTAAAATGGGTACAGCAAAATATTCAGCAATTTGGTGGCGACCCCAATAATGTCACTATCTTCGGTGAATCTGCTGGTGGTCATAATGTACTTGCTCTGTTGGCCTCGCCGCTGGCCAATGGTCTTTTTCACAAGGCTATTTCCCAGTCTGGCTACACCACTAGCTCACCGTTACAGGATGCCTACAACCCAGAGGGTGCTAACCCATTGATCAAGCGTGGCAGCTGGCAAATTGTCAACAACATGCCTCAGGCCCCAGAGCAAAGCGAAGCCAATATGGATGGGGTGCGAAGTCTGCTCAAGCAAATGGACAGTCTCGAGTTTATGGCACTCTACGACAGTGGCGATCTTGATTTTGATGCACTGCCCCTCACCACAGCTGACGGTGTTGTGATCCCTAAACAGGGAATGCTGGCCAGTCTGGCTGATCCAGCCTACGCCAAGAACATACCGGTGATTGCCGGCGCAACCAAGGATGAAATTGCCCTTTGGATAGCCACCCATCGCTACTTTATGGAGAGCAGTTATAGCTTCACCAAGCTGCTGCCGCCGCTGATCAGCGTCAAGAATCAGGCACTCTATGATATGTGGGTGCGCCTGCGCTCCCGCGCTTGGAAAATACGAGGCGTCGACGATGCACTTACTGCCATGGAGTCGGCGGGCTACGACAGCCTTTACGCCTACAGGTTTGACTGGGATCATCAGAAAAAATCGGTATTTATTGATTTTCCTGCGCTATTTGGCGCCGCCCATGGCACAGACATAGCGTTTGTTACCGGCAACTATACCTATGGGCCGATCTCCTCCTATGTCTACCCAGAGACCGCCGAACGTCAACAGATGGAAGACAGCATGATGGGCGCCTGGACAAGTTTTGCTAAAACTCAGCAGCCCGATCTTGGCAAACCAGTGCAGTGGCAGAAATTCACTGCGGACAACCCGGTCTATCTGCATCTCGACAAGGACGCTCTGCTGCGCCTGAGTACAGAAACCGAAACTCTGGACAGCTTGTTGGACCGTATGGCTGCCAGTGCCGTGCCCACAGATCTAGAGCGCTGCTATATGGCCTGGGAAACCTTTATCAATGTTGGTGACCCACAGCCGCAAGCCTACGCGGAATGGAAGCAGGGGAGGTGCAAGAATACTGATATGCGCGCCGAGCAACGGGCCATTGCCGTCAAGCTGATTGAGGAGCACGGCTCCATTTCGGTGATGTAAGTTTGAAAACCCTGATAGATTTATTACAGCTACCCCAGGGCTGGCGTCGCAAGCTGGTCCTGCTGGGTCTGGCTGCATTTTTTATCAATATTGGGGTCGATCATTTTATAAATCCAGACTTCTATCTGGGCATCATGCCTCCCTATCTGCCCCTGCATCTGGAAGCAGTTTATATCAGCGGCCTGTTTGAAATTCTCGGTGGTATAGGGGTGCTAATTTCAGCTCTGCGCCGCTTCAGTGGCTTTGGGCTAATTGCCCTATTGATTGCGGTGTACCCCGCCAATATTTATATGCTTATGACGCCAGAGGCGTTTCCTGATATCCCAGTGGCAGTGCTGTGGCTGCGCATGCCATTGCAATTTCTATTTGCCTACTGGGCCTATGTTATTACCCGTCCCGCCTACAATCCCGGCTTGTCGAAACCCTAGAGAGAGACCCCCAGGCCTCAGACCAATTGGTCATTGATTCAGGTTTACAGTAGAAGCGCTGGACGACTATTCTCATACCCATAGTTACGGCCGCTCTGGCATCAGGTTTGCCATTGCATCTTCAATCAGGAAACTCTCATGACCGCCTACAAAGTACCACTCAAGGAACTGTCTTTTATTCTTCAAGAACTGGTGAAGTACCCAGAGCATGCCAGCATGCCCGGTTATGAAGACGCTGGTACCGATATGGTTGAGGCAATACTGCCGGAAGCTGCCAAGTTTTTTGAGGACCTGGTGGCCCCGAGCAACTGGGAAGCTGAAACTAAGCCAGCTCATTTGCAGGATGGCACAGTGATCACCGCGCCCATGCTCAACCCGATTTACAAACAGATGGTTGAAGCCGGCTGGTGCTGTCTGAGTGGCGATCCTGCCTATGATGGTGCGGGTTTCCCCGGTGTGATTGATGTTGCGGTACAGGAGATGCTGCAGTCCTCTAATCTGGGCTTTAGCCTGCTCCCTATGCTGACGCGTGGCGTTATCCACGCCTTAACTCTGTACGGTACAGAGCAGCAAAAAGACACCTATCTGTCCAACCTAATCTCTGGCGTCTGGTCGGGGACCATGAACCTTACCGAGCCTCAGGCTGGTACCGACCTCTCAGCCGTCAAAACTAAGGCTGTGCCCAATGGTGATCATTATTTGGTCAGTGGCCAAAAGATCTACATCACCTGGGGTGACCATGATCTTGCAGAAAATATTATCCATCTGGTGTTGGCTCGACTACCGGATGCGCCGGCCGGCAATCAGGGTATCTCCCTGTTTTTAGTCCCTAAATATCTGATCAATGCTGATGGCAGTCTAGGCGAGCGCAACGACGTGCGCCCCGTAGGTGTCGAGCACAAGTTGGGTATTCACAGTAGCCCTACCTGCACACTGGCCTTTGGCGACAACGGTGGAGCCGTCGGCTATCTGGTGGGCCCATTAAACCAGGGCCTTATGTGCATGTTCAGCATGATGAACAATGCGCGCCTGTCAGTAGGGCACCAGGGCATAGGTATAGGCGAGCGCGCCTACCAGCAGGCGGTTGCCTATGCTTCAGAGCGGGTACAGGGCAAGGTTGCAGGTATTGAAGGCAAGGCACCTATTCTGCACCATCCAGATGTTAAACGTATGCTGATGCAGATGCGCGCACTCACAGAAGCCGGCCGCGCCATGTCGTTCTTTACCATTGCAGCAGAAGATCGCAGCCACAAACATGCAGATGCCGAACAGCGGGCGGCTGATGCTCAGCTTGTCGAAATTATGACGCCACTGGTCAAAGGCTGGTGTACAGAGGTATCCATGGAGAGCACCTCACTAGGCGTGCAGGTACATGGTGGTATGGGCTTTATTGAAGAGACAGGTGCAGCTCAGCATATGCGTGATGCGCGCATTCTACCCATTTACGAGGGCACCAATGGCATTCAGGCACTGGACTTTATTGGACGCAAATGTCTGCGCGATGGCGGCGAAACACTGACCAAATTATTGATGGCCATGCAGGCTACAGCAGAAACCACAGACAACCAGCTGACCGCCGCTCTTCAGAGTGCTGTAGAGCAGTGCCGTGCGGGCCTAGACTATGTGCTTAGCCACCCCGGACAGAGCCCAGCTGTGGCCTACAACTTTATGATGCTGTTTGGTAACTCGGTGTCCTACTGGTGCATGGTGCAGCTCGCCATTGCAGCCCAGCAGAAACTGGATTCAGGGTCAGATGACCGTTTTTACAACCAAAAAATAGCCACAACAGGATTTTTTGCCACCCAGATCCTACCGCGCAATGCGGCCTATCTGGCATCGCTGCAAGCAGGCTCTGCGAGCATAGTTGAATTAGGGCTAGAGGATTTTGTCACTGCTTAATGCTGAGCAGTTTCCCAGCCAACAAATAACTGGGGGCCTGTGCCCCCAGTCATCCTAGCGGGTTACAAACCCGACTATCATGGCGATGGTAAAGATAAACAGCGCCGTAAAAATAAACCCACCAATAATGAAGGCGATAGGGCTACCCTGAGTAAAGTCCTTCTCACGGTTTTTATCTGTCTGCACACCAATGGCGGCAGCTAAAATACTTTTTACTACAGAGCCTAGGCCAGGTTTTTCGGAGGTCTGTTCTGGGGCTTTATCGTTCATAGAGTTTCCAAAGTTAATTAGTCGTTGAGAACAGGGGTCAGCCAGCGTTCAAGCTCGGCAACAGAGATTCCCTTGCGCTGTGCCAGCGATTCTACCTGATCAGGGGCGATTTTCCCGGTATTAAAATAGCTCGAATCTGGATGACCAAAGTACCAGCCACTGACCGCCGCAGCGGGGCTCATGGCATAGCTGTCAGTAAGCTCCAGCCCAATGGTATTTGTCACATCTAACAGCTCAAACAATGTGCCTTTTTCCGTGTGATCTGGGCAGGCGGGGTAGCCTGGCGCCGGGCGAATACCGCGGTACTTTTCTTTGATAAGTGACTCATTATCCAGCGCCTCATCCGCAGCATAGCCCCAGTATTCAAGGCGTACGCGCTCATGTAAGTGCTCGGCAAACGCCTCGGCTAAACGATCTGCCAGCGCCTTGACCATAATTGCATTGTAATCATCATGCTGCGCTTCGTACTCTGAGGCTAACTCGTCTGCACCAATTCCGGTGGTCACCGCAAAGGCTCCGATGTAATCGGTTAGTCCAGACTCTTTGGGCGCAATAAAATCCGCCAAAGACGCCAGCTCTTCACTGGCACCAGGCTTCTGAATCTGCTGGCGAATATGGTGCAGGCTGGCGATGGTGCTGCCATCAGAGTTATAGACCTCAATATCATCATGATTCACCGAGTTGGCCGGCCACAGACCAAATACGGCCCGCGCCTTTAAACGCTTGTTTTCGACAATATCGGCCAGTAACGCCTGGGCGTCAGCAAATAGGTTCTGGGCTGCTTCGCCCACCACCTCATCATTGAGAATCTTGGGGTACTTACCCACGAGATCCCAGGTAATAAAAAACGGTGTCCAGTCGATATAGGGCACCAACGCGTCGAGAGGGTAGTCATCTAGTACAGTGACACCCAAATTATTGGGAATTTCTGGTTGGTAGTCCCGCCAGTTCAGCTGAGGCTTTTGTTTCACCGCATCAGAATAAGCGAACAGAGTGCCTCTAGAGGTTCGGTTGGCCGTGCGCAACCGCACCGCGTCATAGTCGCGCTGTATCTCTGCTATAAAGGCGTCTCGGCTTTCCTTGCTAATCAACTTACTGGCCACACCTACTGCCCGTGAAGCATCTGAGACATAAATAGTCTGATTGTGGCTGTAGGTGGGGGCAATCTTCACCGCGGTGTGGGCCTTCGACGTGGTGGCACCACCGATTAACAGGGGGATATCAAAACCCTGGCGCTGCATCTCTTTCCCTAGAGTGACCATCTCATCCAACGAAGGGGTGATAAGCCCTGAGAGGCCAATAATATCCACATTGAGCTCACGAGCTGTGGTCAGAATCTTTTCAGCCGGCACCATCACGCCGAGATCAATCACCTCATAGTTGTTGCACTGCAACACCACCCCGACAATATTTTTGCCAATATCATGGACATCGCCCTTTACCGTCGCCATCAAAATCTTGCCGTTGGTGCTGGCTGCTTGATCTTTTTCCGCTTCAATAAAGGGCTGCAGATAGGCCACGGCCTGTTTCATTACCCGGGCAGACTTAACCACCTGCGGCAGAAACATTTTTCCCGAACCAAACAGGTCGCCGACAATATTCATGCCGTCCATCAGGGCGCCTTCAATCACCTGTAATGGCCGCTCTGCCTGCTGTCTAGCCTCTTCAGTGTCGGCCTCAATAAACGCAGTAATACCTTTGACGAGCGCGTGCTCTAAGCGACGATTAACAGTGCCCTCGCGCCAGCTAAGGTCCTCGGTTTTAGCCTGAGTAGAGCCGTCGCCGCGGTATTTATCGGCAATCGCCAATAGATTTTCAGTGCCCTCAGGGGTGCGAAATAGCACCACATCTTCCACCACCTGACGCAGTTCTTCGGGCAGATCGTCGTACACGGCCAACTGGCCGGCATTAACTATGCCCATAGTCAGGCCTTCGCGAATAGCATGGTAGAGAAACACCGAGTGAATCGCCTCGCGCACCGGGTTATTGCCACGGAACGAGAATGACACATTGGAGATACCACCACTGATCAGCGCATGGGGCAGGTTATGTTTAATCCAGCCACAGGCCTCGATAAAGTCAAGGCCGTACCTGTTGTGCTCTTCAATACCTGTGGCCACGGCAAACACATTGGGGTCAAAGATAATATCTTCCGCCGGGAAGCCAATATCATTAACCAAAATATCGTAACTGCGCTGAGAAATCTGTTTGCGTCGCTCGATATTGTCCGCCTGACCCTCCTCATCAAAGGCCATAACCACAATCGCAGCACCGTGTTTTTTGCACAGACTGGCTTTTTCAATAAACTCAGCTTCGCCTTCTTTAAGACTAATACTGTTGACCACCGACTTGCCCTGAATACACTTTAGCCCGGCTTCAATCACCTCCCATTTTGAGGAGTCGACCATAATCGGCACCCGGGAAATATCCGGTTCACCAGCGATCAGATTTAAAAACTTAACCATGGCAGGCAATGAATCCAGCATGCCTTCGTCCATATTTACGTCAATTATCTGTGCACCATTAATCACCTGCTGGCGGGCAACCTCCAGCGCAGCATCGTAATTCTCTTCAAGAATCAGCCGTTTAAATACCGCAGAGCCAGTCACATTACAGCGCTCACCGACATTTACGAACAGCGAGTTTTCGGTGATGGTAAAGGGTTCGAGGCCAGATAGGCGACAAGCTGGTGCAATCTCAGGCACCTGCCGCGGGGCAATGTCTGCCACTGCTTTTGCGATGGCGGCAATATGCTCAGGCGTAGTGCCACAGCAGCCGCCAACAATATTTAGCAGGCCGGCACTGGCGAATTCTGCCACAGTCTCTGCCATAGTCTGGGCGTCCAGGTCGTAGCCTCCAAACTCATTGGGTAGGCCAGCATTGGGGTGAGCGCTGACCAGACAGTCGGCCACAGTGGAAATTTCTAGCAGGTGAGGGCGCAGCTCTTTCGGCCCCAGCGCACAGTTTAAGCCGACGCTGATAGGTTTGCTGTGGCGGACAGAGTTCCAGAATGCCTCTGGTGTCTGGCCGGATAGGGTTCGGCCACTGGCATCGGTAATGGTGCCACTGATCATAATCGGCAGATCAATATTCTGTTGCTCAAAAACAAGCTGAACCGCAAATAGGGCAGCCTTGGCGTTTAGTGTATCGAAAATGGTTTCAACCATAATCAGATCCACGCCGCCCTCAATCAGCGCCTCAGTGGACTCTGTGTAGTTGTCCACTAGCTCGTCAAAGGTGACATTGCGGGCGCCCGGATCATTGACATCTGGCGACAGCGATGCGGTTCTGCTGGTGGGCCCCAGAATACCAGCCACAAAGCGAGGGCGGTCTGGGGTAGAGAACTCTTCAGCTGCCTTACGTGCCAGTATGGCCGAGGCAACATTGATCTCCCGCGATAGCTCTTCCATCTGGTAATCAGCTTGAGAGACTCTGGTAGAGTTAAAGGTATTGGTCTCAATAATATCCGCACCGGCTTCAAGGTAAGCGCGATGGATATCACAGATAATATCTGGCTGGGTCAGGCTCAGCAGATCATTATTGCCCTTTAGATCGGTGTGCCAGTCGGCAAAGCGCGGGCCGCGGAAATCCTGTTCTTCAAGGCTATGGCGCTGAATCATAGTGCCCATAGCACCATCCAGAATTAGAATCCTTTGCTTTGCTGCCGCTGTAATCTTATTCGCCATAATGCTTGTCGATTTCCTTCTGTGCCTTGCGTTGTCTACTGTATCAAAATATTTTGATGGATGCGCATAATACCAAAATAAATCTAAAAAGCGACCTTTAAAATCAAAAGAACCTTTTGCCTAAACCCAGCTATGACGTAAAATGCGTAGTTGTACAGTCACAGTCAGCCTCAGGAATTTATCATGCTCAATGTCACCATTACGGAATCAGCTCAGGCGTATCTCGCCGGTCTGCTGGAAAAACAAAACTGCGAAGGCATAGGCGTGCGCATGTTTGTGAGTGATCCGGGCACACCCAAAGCTGAAACCTGTATTGCTTACAGTCGTCCCGGCGAGCACAACGAAGAAGATATGGTGGTGGAGTACGAGGCCTTTAACGCCTACTTTGAGCAGCGCAGCATTCCGTTCCTAGACGAAGCCAAGGTAGATTTTGCCGAAGATAAGTTTGGCGGCCAGCTGACTATTCGCGCGCCCAACTCGAGGCTACCCAATGTTACTGACGATAGCCCCATCGAAGATAAGGTGAACTACCTGCTGTACAACGATATTAACCCAGGTCTGGCCTCCCATGGCGGCGTTGTGTCGCTCTCTGAAATAGTAGAGGGCATTGCAGTGTTGGAGTTTGGCGGTGGCTGTCAGGGTTGCTCGGCAGTATCGCTGACCCTGAAAGAGGGGGTTGAGAAAACCCTAATGGAAAAGATCCCCGAGCTAAAAGGCGTGCGGGATGTGACGGATCATACGGATACCTCCAACGCCTATATGTAACAGTAAGTGCGGTGAAGGTATTGAAACGATATATCACCGCGCTCAATGCGACAAAAGGGGCTGCTGCCGAGCTAGTTGGGCTGTAGCTCTGCGGCCCATTAGGGCATGGTATATCCAGTCGAGCACAACCCAGAAATTGTGATACGAATACCCATTATTTCCCGTTAATAAGTAAAACTAATTCTATCCCCAAGAGAGTAACAATATGTCATTTGAAGGCGTTACATCCCTGTCCGTGCGCTGCGCACATTGGACCAAACGTTTTGCCCTCGTCCTAATAGTTAGCCTAGTCAGTGCCTGTGGCGGCGGCCCCAACTGGCCAGATGCGCCAGAAGAGCCATCATCAGAGCAGCCCAATACTCAGCAGCCAGAGGCCGAGACTGAAACTGAGACCGAGACTGAACCAGAGACTGAACCAGAGACGGAAACCACAGAACCGGTGGTAATTACCGTCCCCTATGACAGCGCCAGAGACGGTAATATAGACGGTGTACATATCTGGCAAATGCCCGATGCCCCAGATGGCTCGCGACCCGACCAGAGCTGGTTGGCCGTGGGATCCGACGCAGAGGGTGAGATCTACATCTCCGGACATGACCACCAGACCAACGCCATGCTCTACCGCATGTATCAGCACGATAATACATTGCGCTGGGTAGGTGATGCCAAATCAGCATCCGAAGCCGCCAACAACTGGCAGGCCGGTGAGAGCGCCGAGAAGTTCCATACGCGGCCCGTCCATCACAATGGCACCGTCTACGTGGCGACCCTCGATACCTCAGATATGAACAATAGTTTTCTAAATACCAGAGGCTTTCACTGGTATGGCTACCAACCAGCGGACAATAGCTTTACCGACCTCAGCGTCACAGAGCCCAATGGCGTAGGTGCCCAGACCCTGCAGATTGTTACCATTCAAAAAGACCCGGTAAACAACCTGCTCTACGGCATGAGCATCCCAGAAAATAAACTGGTGCGATACGATATAGCCAGCGGCACCACCACAGTGCTCGGCAAACCAGCTGCTTGGACGGGCTACTTTTACAGCAACCGGTTTATGTGGGTAGATTCCCGTGGCCGTGTATATATCACTGGCGGCTCCTCCAGAAACCAGTGGAACCAAGGCGAATCAGCCAGTACCTTTAACCATGTTTGGTACTACGACCCCCAGAGCGGCTTTGGTGAACTGCCAGCCTTTGCACTGCAGGGCCCCAATGCCATGGAAGTGGGTCAGTGGGATCGACGCCGCGAAAACCTCTATGTCAGCGACGACCAGGGGCATATCTACCGCTTTAATGATGCTGCCGCCAGCTGGACTTTTCTCGGCAGACCAGCGTTCTCAAGTAGCTTAAAAACCTGGGTCTTTCAACTAAGTGCCGACGAAGAAAAAATCTACATTGGCCTCAGCGATGGCGGCCGCCCCAATGCTATCTATGAATACGATATAGCCACGGGTAACTCCTTCGAACTGCTGCAAATTGGCGACCTAGATGCCACGGTGGCCACCGAGAACTTTATTACCGGCTACGATAGCTGGGACAGCCGTGGCTCGTTCCATATCTCCAACTTCAGCATGTACGACGGTGACAATGCCTACATGTTGGGCATTAACCCTGTGCGTATAAAAGTAGAAAACGGCCTATTACCAGAGCTTGTGGAACTAAGCGCAGAATGGCAGGGCACCAGTATCGAGCTGACCCGCACAGGCCTAAGCTCCAACGCTCTGGAGGTACTGTATCAGGTGCGAGGCTACAACAGCGCCGGCGACTGGATCACCACCACCCATGGCGAACTGACCATGGCTTCCAATGCGACCGTTACCAGCATTGACCCCAGTAGCCTTAACGCAGCAGCAGGTAGTGCTGTGGTAAGCAGTAAGTTTGTGCTGGTGCCTGACGGCAATGACTATGTGGTTGATGATACCGGCCTAGAGGGGTTGGATCTCTAATTCATCAACTGATTAGTCCTGAAGGAGATGAGGGGTTTAAGTAGTGATCTTGGCGACAATAATCGTCTAAGTGATATTTCGCTACGCTTCATCTAAGTGAAATTGGCATTGATCGCTTATTTCTCATCCTGAATAAATGTACCCATATAAAAAGGTGCAGCAATGCCGGTTTAGTTGCCCTCAATAATCACAGAGGGCAGAGCCCATATAAAAAACCCCGCTCTCGCGGGGTTTTTTATATTGTAGACATTGTGACAGTTTACTGTGCCTCTAAATAAAATCCTCGGGCGCTCTGCACCTCAGGATGACAACTCTATTGAGCTATCACCTCCACAATCTGCTGCGCGGCAATCAACTTGCCTTGCTCAGCTGACTTCTGGAATGACTCAATCTGATCAAAATTCATATAGCGATAAATCTCATCAGACATGGAGTCAATCTTGCTGGCGTATTCCATATACTCGGCAGGTGTTGGCAGTCTACCCAAAATACCACCCACAGAGGCAAGCTCTGCACTGGTGAGGTAGACATTGGCGCCATCACCCAGACGGTTAGGGAAGTTGCGAGTAGAGGTGGACAATACCGTTGCGCCAGCCAATACGCGCGCCTGGTTGCCCATGCACAGTGAGCAGCCGGGCATTTCGGTGCGTGCACCAACCTTGCCGTAGATATTGTAGTAGCCTTCTTCCATTAGGGTGTGGGCATCCATACGTGTGGGCGGGCAGATCCAGAATCTGGAATCTACAGAGCCTGCTTCGTCAAGGAGTTTACCTGCGGCGCGGAAGTGGCCAATATTGGTCATGCAGGAGCCGATAAAGATTTCGTCGACCTTATCGCCGGCCACCTCTGAAAGCAGCTTGGCATCATCTGGGTCGTTGGGGCAGCAGACGATGGGCTCTTTAATATCTGCCAGATCAATTTCGATAACTGCGGCATATTCTGCGTCGGCATCGGCTGCCATTAGGGTGGGCTCGGCTAGCCATTCTTCCATTTTGCGGACACGGCGCTCTAATGTGCGCACATCGCCATAGCCTTCGGCGATCATCCAGCGCAGCAATGTGATATTGGAGCGCAGGTATTCAGCCACTGAGTCTTCGCTGAGTTTGATGGTGCAGCCGGCGGCTGAACGCTCGGCGGAGGCGTCTGATAATTCAAAGGCCTGCTCTACGGTTAGGCCTTCGATGCCTTCACCTTCGATTTCCAGAATGCGCCCGCTGAAGAAGTTCTTTTTGCCTTTCTTTTCTACAGTCAGCAAGCCTTCTTTTATGCCGTAGTAGGGGATGGCATGTACTAGGTCACGCAGGGTAATACCGGGCTGCATTTTGCCTTTAAAGCGCACCAGTACGGACTCGGGCATATCCAGTGGCATCACGCCGGTTGCGGCTGCGAAAGCCACTAGGCCGGAACCGCCGGGGAATGAAATACCCATGGGGAATCTGGTGTGGGAGTCGCCACCGGTACCTACGGTGTCTGGCAGTAGCATACGGTTGAGCCAGCTGTGAATAATGCCGTCGCCGGGGCGCAGTGAGACACCGCCACGGTTCATAATAAAGTCGGGCAGGCTGTGCTGGGTGCTGATATCAACGGGCTTCGGGTAGGCCGCTGTATGGCAGAATGACTGCATCACCAGATCGGTTGAGAAGCCTAAACAGGCTAGATCTTTTAGCTCATCTCTGGTCATGGGGCCAGTGGTGTCCTGAGAGCCAACGGTGGTCATTTTGGGCTCGCAGTAGGTGCCGGGGCGGATGCCTTCAACGCCACAGGCCTTGCCAACCATTTTCTGGGCTAAGGTGTAACCTGCATCGGATTGGAGCGGCGCTGTGGGCTGGCGGAAAACAGTAGAGGGTGCCAGGCCCATATGCTCGCGGGCACGCTGGGTTAGGCCGCGGCCAATAATAAGGTTGATACGGCCATCGGCCTGCACTTCATCGAGAATTACGTCTGATTTGTGCTCGAATTCTGAAACCACTTCGCCGGCTTCGTTAAGAATTTTGCCTTCGTAGGGGTAGATGGTGATTACATCGCCATTGTTAATATTGTCTACTGGGGCTTCAAACACTAGGGCGCCAGCATCTTCCATGGTGTTAAAGAAGATGGGGGCTACTTTGCTACCAAAGCAGATGCCGCCACTGCGCTTGTTGGGTACGCCGGGCATATCTTCGCCGAAGAACCAGAGTACGGAGTTTGTAGCTGACTTACGAGATGAGCCGGTTCCAACCACGTCACCTAAAAAGGCTACGGGAAGGCCGCGGGCTTTGAGTTCGTCGATCTGAGTCATGGGGCCAGTGACGCCGTGCTCTTCTGGGTGCAGGCCGTCGCGGGTCATTTTAAACATGGCGCGGGCGTGCAGCGGGATATCTGGGCGCGACCAGGCGTCCTGAGCTGGAGACAGGTCGTCTGTATTGATCTCGCCTGTGGCTTTAAATACAGCTACTTTGATGCTCTCTGGCACTGCGTCATTGCTGGTAAACCACTCGGCATCGGCCCAGCTTTGCATTACCGCTTTTGCGTGCTCGTTGCCGGCGTCTGATTTTTCTGCCACATCGTGGAAGGCATCAAAGACTAGTAAGGTGCTTTTAAGTTCTTCAGCGGCCTGTGCTGCTAGTTCGCTATCGTCCAGCAGGGCGACCAGCGTGGCGACGTTGTAACCGCCGTGCATATTGCCCAATAGGCTAACTGCGGCGCTGCGATCGATTAGGGGAGACGAGGCGTCGCCGCTAACAATGGCGCTGAGGAAACTAGCCTTAACATAGGCGGCTTCATCTACCCCTGGGGGTACGCGGTTGGCAATCAGGTCGAGCAGAAATTCTTCTTCACCAGCCGGTGGGTTTTTAAGTAGCTCGACTAGGCCGGCAGTCCACTCTGGATCCAGCGGCTTAGGGGGAATATTTTGTTGGGCACGTTCTGCAACATGGGCGCGATAGGCTTCTAGCACTGGGTGCTTCTCCTTTAATTTTGGGTAGTATTTACAGCGCAGCTAGGCGCTAAAATTCGGGCGGGATTGTACGCGATTTTGTAATTTAATTACAGAATCTTGTGTGATAGCGGGTATTCATTGGCGGACTAATTGGTCTAGACTAAACATGGCTCACAGCCCTGTAGCTATTTCTCCGCTAAAAGCTATACTGCCCAACCAAAATTGAGTATTACCTTAGGGGCCTCATCGCCAGTGACTTCCATTTCAGCTAAATCTGCCACTGCTGCGCTGCAAGATATTCAGGAGTTTCTGCCCTGTGCTACGCCGGATCTATGGGTGGAGAATGCGCTAGCCAACCAGCCACTGATGCTGATTGACCACGCCAACTGCGAGAAAAAAGCCGCCAGCACGGCCCTGAATCTTATCTATCGTTACACCGAAAACTTTGAACTGCTAAACAAGATGTCAAGGTTGGCCCGTGAAGAGATGCGCCATTTTGAGCAGGTTATTGCCATTATGAAGCGCCGCAAAATCAACTATCAGCATATCTCTGCCTCGCGTTACGCTGCGGGGCTGCGTGAGCTTGCACGGGCCAATGATCCCGGGAAGCTTGCCGATGTATTGGTGATAGGCGCCTTTATTGAAGCGCGCTCCTGTGAGCGCTTTGCGCGTCTGGCTCCCTATCTAGACGACGAACTCGAGCAGTTCTATACCTCTTTGCTCAAGTCAGAGGGACGTCACTACCAAGACTATTTAAACCTAGCCCGCAAGGCTGGTAGTGCTGAGGATGTTGAG
>JABJEX010000004.1 GCA_018663035.1 Porticoccaceae bacterium | reverse complement strand
TGTTTTTTCTGCTTTAAGCTTATCCAGACGTGATTAAAGCGGATATGGGAGCGCACAATTTCAACCTTAAAATAACCATCTGGTAACCTCATGAATCGTTCACTCAGCGCCCGTTTACTGTCATTAATTCTACTTTCTTTGCTGTTTTTGTTGGGTTGTAGTGGAGAAGAGCGAGCTGTACCAAGTGCTCAACCAGACCTGGTGGGTCAGCGAGATAATAGCTGGTACCGACTGTCTGCAGCTCAGATTGCAGATGCCAACAATGCCTTTAGAAGCATCAATACCAACGCTGGTGCAGCCAAAAATATCATTTTATTTATCGGCGATGGAATGAGTCTCTCGACGGTGACTGCGGCTCGTATTCTCGAAGGTCAGCAGAAGGGTATGTCGGGGGAAGAAAACAGCCTTAGCTTTGGTCGATTCCCGTTTACTGGACTAGCTAAAACCTACAATGTAGATGCCCAAACCCCAGATTCGGCAGGCACCATGACTGCGATTATCAGTGGTGTAAAAACAGATATAGGGGTAATTGGTGTAGATGAAAATGTTATCGAGGGAGACTGTAGCTCGATGGCAGGTAATACGCTGGTTACCGCACTGGAGTTAGCCGAAATAGCTGGGCTGTCTACAGGGATAATCTCAACGGCAAGAATTACCCACGCAACACCAGCAGCAACCTATGCGAAGGCCGCTAGCCGCGACTGGGAAGATAACGCCAAAATGCCTGCCGTAGCGATTGAACAGGGTTGCGAGGATATTGCGTCACAGCTGGTCAACTTCGAAGACAATCTCGAAGCCCAGTATAGTAATTTAGACATTGATGGAATTGATTTGGTGATGGGAGGCGGGCGCCGTCATTTTCTGCCAGCTGATGCCGCGTTTAACAGCGCTGATGCCGCGTCTGCGGTTGAGGGCGATCGTACTGATGGCCGCAATCTAATTGCTGAGTGGCAAGCTAGCTATCCAAGCGGTCGCTATATCGAAGATCAGCAGGGTTTTGATGCCCTTCAGACTGAGGAGTCAGGCCCAGTGCTTGGTCTATTCAATGAATCTCATATGCGCTACGAGGCAGATCGAAGTAATGATATTGCTGGAGAGCCCTCATTGACGCAGATGACCCAAAAGGCCATTGATATTCTCGATAACAATGATCGTGGCTTTTTTCTAATGGTTGAATCTGGGCGCATTGATCATGGTCACCATGCCAGTAGTGCGTATAACGCCCTAACTGATACTATCGAGTTTTCCAATGCTATTCAGGCTGCCGTCGACAGTACCAACCCGTCGGAGACATTGATTATTGTCACAGCTGACCATGGCCATGTGTTTACCATTGCTGGCTATCCAAAGCGCGGCAACCCGATGTTGGGTAAGGTAATTTACCCTGGTGCTGACAAATATGCGTTAGCAGCTGATGGCATGCCCTACACCACGTTGGGATATGCCAATGGTCCGGGCTTTCATGATTTTAGTGCGCAGGCAAATGATCAGGGCTTTCATAGTCTGGGCTCGGTTACAGATGCAGACACAGTGTATGGTGCCGAGCTGTTTATGGGGCGCGCTGATCTAAGCGCAGTTGATACACAGAGCAGCGGTTTTCATCAGGAATCCTCTGTCCCCATGCGTTCAGAAACTCATTCTGGCGAAGACGTGCCAGTCTACGCTAGGGGCCCCGGAGCCCATTTGGTCTCCGGCACCCAGGAGCAGAGTGGCATTTTTCATGTGATGAACTATGCGGGTAACCTAGTGGTTAAGGTTAAGGCTGCACAGCAATAGCAGCCCTGTGCTTATTGAGCAGTAAAGCGAATCCAGTTAAGGTTCCACTCATTACCAACAGCGTTGAGGCGCAGAGTTTGCTCGCCGGCCAGCAGGCTGACTGTTGCAGACTCAGTCACCCATGATTGCCAACCGCCTGTGTTGGGCACCGCTTGACGGTGCATCAGGGTGCCATTGATCAAACTATCAAAACCTGCGCTGCCAGGCTGGCTTGCCACGCGGTACTCCACTAGATAGTCACCTGCCGTAGCCACATCAATGTTGTATTCTAGCCAGTCTCCGATGTCCACATAGCCTATATTGGAACCGCCCCCTGAATCAGACGTACTCTCGAGTCGAACTCCCAGCATCGCACTGTAGTCCTCTGCCTGAATCGTGCCCGGTACTTGATAAGCGCCCTGGGGTTGCTGGTTGTCACTGCTGCCAGATTCATCCAGATCGTCCCCAAGGCTGTCAGTGTCACCGTAGCTGAGGCCAAAACCGTAGGCAAATAGCGGGTTATAGCTGGCATCATTGCGATTGAGGCTAGTTTGATTTAATGCTCTGGGCCAGGAGTACGAGAGCTTGCCACTGAAGTCATAGTTGTTGGTGCCGTTGGCATTGGCAAAGATTACATCCGCGATGCCAGCACCTTCTGAGCCTGGAAGCCAGGCTGCGACAAAGGCATTGGAGGCGTTAAGTTCCTTGTTAACCCACAGAGGTCGTCCGGATAGAAAAATGGAGACCACTGGAATATTTTGGGCGCGCAGGGACTTAAGAAGAGCGAGATCCGACTTGTTGCCGGCCTGATATTCCATATTGCCGAGATCACCTGCTCCCTCTGCGTAGGGCGTTTCTCCAAATACAACAATAGCGACATCTGGAGCCGCACCACTAAAGCTGCCAGAGGCGCTTAGGGTCGCTGTGCCACCGGCATTGCTGACCGCCGCTTGAATGCCAGCGAAAATAGAAGTGGCACCGGGAAAATCTGAATTCTGATTACCTGTACCCTGCCAGGTGAGCGTCCAGCCACCGGC
Source organism: Porticoccaceae bacterium (assembly GCA_018663035.1). Lineage (GTDB taxonomy): Bacteria > Pseudomonadota > Gammaproteobacteria > Pseudomonadales > Porticoccaceae > HTCC2207. Next base: position 2,868 of record JABJEX010000004.1, on the reverse strand, counting down.
CTGCTGGCCAATATTGTCAGCGCCAGCGCCAGCCACCAATACTCTGCTAGCTGGGTTGAGTGGCAGGATGCCATCTGTGTTTTTGAGAAGCACAAGCGACTCGCGGACGGCTTGTCGAGCTAGACTGCGGTGATCGCTCGCGCCCAGTAAGGCGAGCCGATTGGCATGGGTACGGTCTGAGGGTTTTGGTCTATCTAGCACCCCTGCACGGGCTTTAACCCGCAAAATTCGCGTAACAGCATCATTGACCCGGGAGAGAGGGATCTCGCCATTTTCAACCTGAGTAATGGTGTTGCTGATAAATTCCTGCCAAGCTACAGGAACCATTATCATATCCACACCAGCATTAATGGCTGCGGCACATTGAGCAGCGCTGCAACCGGGCACCTGGGCGTGGCCATCCCAGTCGCCGATCACAAAACCGTCAAAACCCATCTGCTGTTTAAGCACATCGGTGAGCAGGTCTGCACGGCCATGCAGTTTGCTGCCGTTCCAGCTGTTATAGGATGCCATCACTGTCTGGGCGCCTGCACCCAGAGCGGTAATGTATCCCTGGCCATGAATATCCCGAAGTTCTGTCTCACTAACCTGAGTATTGCCCTGATCAATACCACCACTAGTACCGCCATCACCAATAAAATGTTTAGCGGTAGCGATTACCTTGGCGGAGCCAAATAAATCAGCACTGCTCGCCTCGCCCTGCAGTCCTTTGACGATTTCTCCAGCGTAGGTGCGAACGATCTCAGGGTCTTCTGAATAACCTTCATAGGTGCGACCCCAGCGGTCGTTTCTTACTACAGCTAGGGTAGGGGCAAATACCCAGTCTATACCAGTAACAGCAACTTCTAGAGCGGTCACAGCACCAATTTGCTGCATAAGGTTGGGATTATTTGTCGCGCCAAGACCAATGTTGTGAGGGAAGATAGTGGCCCCTGTGACATTGTTGTGGCCATGCACCGCGTCTGTACCCCAGATCAATGGAATGCCGACACCACCATCACTGGTATCTGTACTGGCATTGTAAAACTGATCAGCCAATGACACCCAATTGCTAACAGTAGACCGCTTGCCATTGGGCCAGGTGCCACCACCGTTCAGGACTGACCCAAGGTTGTAGGTGCGAGCATCAGCTGGCGAGGCGTAGCTGATCTCTGCCTGCACCATTTGTCCGACTTTTTCGGCCAGTGTCATGTTAGCTAGTATTTGTGCCACTCTGGCTTCCACATCCAAGGTGACAGCGCTATTTACTGCAGGCCATGTTTGACCAACACTGGTGGCCGCCACAGTAACAGAGACCGATGCGGTCGCCGAATCGCCATCGCTGTCTGTTACGCGGTACACAAAGCTATCTGAGCCAAAGTAGCCTTGGTTAGGGGTGTAGGTGGCTGTGCCATCTGCAGTGATATTCACCTCACCCTGATTGGGTGGGGTTTCAAGGCTGTAGCTAACCGGCGCATCATCGAGGTCTGAATCATTGGCTGCCAAATCAATAGTGGCTGCAGTGCCTTGATCAGTGCTCAGGTTATCCGCCTGAGCCACTGGCGTGCTGTCCTGAGGCGTTGGTGTTACCATAGGAGGAATAGGGGGGGTGGATCCGCCACCGCCTCCACAGGCAGTGAGCATAAAGCTGGTCAGTAAAACTAAACCAAAGTGATAGATTGGTTTGGTTAATGGCGCTGCAATAGCACTGTGATTTGGCGATTTTATTGTCATGGGAAAGTCTCTTTACATCGGCTGACATTATGAGACAAAAATGATGCCCACAGATAGATTTGCGTTAAACATACGCCTATTTGCGACAGAACTTTAAGGTAAATTTTGCCAGTAATTCGAGCAGACTCAAGCTTAATCTAATCCCCGAACATCTATGTTAATATTCTTCCATAATAGTCCGACTTGCGCTGTTGGAATAACTCAAAATCAATTGATGGCTCGGGGGGAGTCTATGGCACGTACATTTGTTGGTTTAGTCTTGGCGGTTCCATTTTTGGTGTCTTGCGGAGGCGGTAGCTCCAAGGCTCCGCCAGCGGTGATTGTCGATCCTCAGCCAGAGGCTAGGGGATTATTAATCCCGCTGAGCAGCAGTGACCAGCTTGAAAGCCATATACGTGAGAGCTTTAGTCAAGCTGCCACTGCCAGCGAGAGAGCCGATGCAGTTGCACTTGCCGCAGAGGGTGCCTCCAGCGGAGTAGGGTTTACGACGACCTATACCTTAGAGGCCAGCATAGACGAGCACGATGTGGTCAAGTACAACGGTAACCATCTGTTTATTGCACCCAGTCTCGGAATGAATTGTTGTTTTATCGTCGATGATATAGTGCTCCCAGAGCCGACGGCTGAAGCCGATGGCTCCGATGTGGCGGCCTCGGTACCAGCGTCTGAGCGCAGCATCCGCATTCTGTCCACTGACCCAGCTCAGGCCAGCGCCGACCAGGTGGCCAGTATTCCGCTGGATGATGATCGTACGGTTGAGGGCCTATATAGCTCGGATACTCAACTAGTATCTATTAGTTCAAGCGTCTGGTACGGCGGTTATGGGCCGCGCTTTGCTGACCCACTAATCTGGCAAGAGCAAACCACAGCTGTAGATATTTATGACATCACTGATATCAGTGCACCCAGGCAGCAACTTAGCATCCAGTTAGAGGGTGGTTTTGTAAACAGCCGCAAAAAGGGTGACATGGTCTATCTGGTTGCCCGTCACACCCCTAACGTCGAAAATTATAATTATTATCCTACTGATACTCAGCTAGCAGCGAACCAAGCTGCGCTTGATGCTCTGAGCGTAGAGCAAATTCTGCCTCAGCTTAGTATCAATGGAGAATTGACTGATTTTATCAGTGCCGGCGATTGCCGGATCAGCGACCC
>JABJEX010000038.1 GCA_018663035.1 Porticoccaceae bacterium | reverse complement strand
GATGACTCTGACACACTTATGCCGTGCTTGGCAGACGCGTCTTTACCTAAATGCGTACTTGAGAGCAGGATCATCAGCAGCATAGCACCAAGGCCCGTCGCACCGAAGGTGACACCAGAAAAGAGGAACATCAACAACATCTTCCAGACGGTAGATGCGGACCCTAGCCGAAGTAGTTTATGCATAAACCCAGCACGTCCCTTGAGATTGAGTACGTCGCCTGCCTGCAATCGAGGGCAATCCAAGCCTAATTATCAACATGATCGGTCGACACCTCTCCCGGCGCTAAAAAATTTTCATTACCCTTTAAAATGATTGTGCGACGCCCGTCTGATATTATTTTTTTTACAACCAAATCACCAACGAAGCCTACCGAGAGAAATCTTCGAATCGATGACTGTTTATCGAGAGTTTTCCCACTGGCATGATGCTTGAAATCGTTTACGCTAGACGCTCCGCTCTCTAGCACACCAACCCAGATCAAACCCATGGCAATTATAAACAGCAGAATGATCCTCATCAAACGTCCCCAAAAAGATTAGATTTTCCCGAGCCCACTTATAACGCCCGAGCTATTCATAGTAGAGTAGAGCGCGCGGCAGAATCAACAGATCATTGGCCTACCGAACGTAGAGTCAATAAAATTTAAACGCGAATACTGGCTTAAAAAATCGCCCAGAATACATCAAACGCACTGCGCAGTCTATGGTAGTTTATAAACACTACTGTCGAAAGGAATTACCGACGCTACCGAGGTTCGGCTCTCTCTTTAGCAGTTCAACCCCTACCCCAAGCGCGTCATACACGGCCGGAGTGAGAGGAAAGACGCTGATGGTCAGAGCATCATTTTTTAACAACCCCACCCTCATCAGACTGTACGCGTGACCCAGTTTATTCTTGCTGAGGCACATGCTGCCTGACTTTTGCCGAGCCATCCTAGAAAGCACCCGCATAACAAAGCTAGCCGCACCCAAGCTAACGCGAAACTCGGCCGCGCGTTAACAGCGAGATGTTTGGACATTATTCCCAGGCCGCATTACCGCTGAAAACGGGACCTCGCTAACTATCCTGTGCAGGGTGGCGTTTTAGTACATTAATTCAATAACGATCAGGCCGGCTAACGCAGGCCATGGAGATGAGCGGCGCCTGGGTATCAACCTGCCACGTTAAATAGAGTGCTTAATAGCTTTACCGAGGGGGTTTATCACAGTTTGAGGGAGGGACTGACACACATTTATTGATTAATGAATAGATACACCAAAAACCTTTAGGATGGACGTGCTGCTGTGTGCTTTAGCCAGACACGCCCTCATAGAGTGAGCGTTAGTTGGCTCGCTGGCCTCAGCTCACGAAAACTGCAGGAGCGTTACTGAGTTAGAATGAGCGACCTAGGAACGACGGCTCGCTAGCTATCAGATTTATACTCGTAATTGTAGTAGCCGTAATCGTAGTAGTAGCTACCTGACTTTCTCTCAACAGCATTAAAGATCAGGCCTTTGACATCTACACCATTAAGCTCGAATCGCTGAACGGCAGTGGCGACCTGCTTTAGAGAGCAGACCTCAAAACGCGCAACCAACAATGACGTGGCAGCATAGGCACCAATTACCGCGGGGTCGGTTACCGCCAGAATGGGCGGTGTATCCAAGATCACCAGGTCATATTCACTGGAGGCCTGACTAATGAATTCCCCAAACAGGTGCCCCATCAGAAGTTCGGAAGGGTTAGTCGGGATTGCGCCGCGCGTAATCATCTCGAGCCCCTGGATCGAGGTAGGCCGCGAGACGTCAGCCAGTTTACTCTCACCCGATAAAAGCTCGGACAGGCCGCCCTTGGGCTCAAACCCAAAACGCTTGTGGATGTAGCCCTTGCGCATGTCAGTATCAACCAGCAGGACCCGTTTATCACCCAGGGACGCAATCAGTATCGACAAGTTTGAGGTGACAAATGACTTACCCACACCCGGATTCGCGCTACTGATCATGACCACATTATTGCTCGCGCCCAGCATGGCAAAATGCAGCGATGTTCGCAGACTTCGCAGCGCCTCCACTGCAAGGTCTGCAGAGTGACTCTCAGCCAGCAGAAATCCCTTCTCAAGCTTGGCGGGCTGTCCGACACTTAGGCGACTGCGCTTTCGCTTCTTAACACCCTCTCCATGGCTTCGCTCCGAGTCGGACAGGGGAATAATCGCCTGAACATTCAACCCGATCTCTTCGAATACTTTAGGGTCCGTCACGCCAGGTTTGAACGCAGACCTCAACAGCACAAACCCGAGACCCAGCATCCCTCCCAGTAAGGACGCGAGGACTAAGATCAAGGCCTTTTTAGGCGAGACCGCGTCAGGCTTGACCTGAGCATTATCGAGGATACGGACACTGCCAACGGTGCCAGCCTTGATCACGGAGAGCTCTTGGCGCTTATTTTGTAGCGCAACATAAATGGCTTGATTGACCTCGAAATCACGCATCAGGCGCAATACTACCTGCTGGGTATCGGGAAGTGACTCGAGCTTTTTAATGAGTTTTGCTTTTTGACTCAACAGGTTGGCCTGCTGGCGTCTAAACGAGATATAGTTTGGGTGTCTCGGTGTGAAGCTTCGTGAGATCTCTGCCTCACTAATTGCCATAGTACTGATATCCGCCTCAATCTGGACAAGACTCTCAAGAGCTGACGCCGTCTCCAGACTCAAGTCCACGGATGAGCGCTTGAGCCGGTAGTCGTGCAGTGCCTCCTCGGCAACAAGCAGTTCATCTTTTACGCGGGGTATCTGCTCATTTAAGAATGCCAGACTTTTTTCTGCCTCAGCCGCCATTCTCTGGATATTCTGAAAGTAATAGTTAGCTGAGACAGAGTCGATGATATTCGAAATACGTTGCCTATCAGGCCCTTCGATCGACAGCACAATAATGCCCGTGTCTTTACCCTTCTCTGATACTCGCAACGCTTTCTGTATGTCTAGAATGACAGACTGACGGCTAAGCTTTTTGACCTCAAATTCGGTGCCTTTGTTGGCGACCAGGCTGGCCAGCTTAATCTCAACACCCTGATCTCGACTGGTGGCGGCCTCACCCACCATGCCATCGATAACTCTCTGTCCATCGACCCATAGGCTAAATGCCTCCTGGCCCTCAGCAACCAGCAAGAACTCAGCACTCGTGCCAAATTCACCCGGATCAAATTCCAAAACCTTGACCTGCTCGCCACCCCAGGCATAGGAACTACCAGAACCTGCGCCAGAGAGCCCTCTCCCTAAATGACGACGCGCTATAGTCGCACCAACAATCGGAAAATAAGTCGGCTCAGCCGTATTAGTCAAAGCGAGCTCATCTACCACTGCACCAATCACTAGCCTAGACTTAATAATCTCAATCTCTGCGGATGATGAACTCTCCGCAGCGAACATCTCAGACATGTCATCAAAACCTGGAAGAGATGGTGCCTTATCCTCGTACTGAATTAGCGCATCAGCGGTGTAGATTGGAGTCGCCAGTTGACCGTAAATTAAACCGCCGACGGCGAACAGGGCGACAGTCAACGCAATGATCACTTTGCCCTCGAGGATTATCGAGAGTAGTTTGCCAAGATCAATCTCATCATCGGAAAATTGATTTTGTCGCGCATTCGTACCGGCATTCATTGTGTTATTTTCAGACATAATTTTAAAATCGTAAGCTTACGTTGTTCGAGGCACTTTAATCGTACCCGAAATATTTTCTAAACCCGCTCTCAGACTCGTTGACGGTTGCTGATAACCGACCCTTTAGCCCCGGAACCATCAGGGCCCGTTAATTCTATCCAGATCATAGAGACCACTGATACTTGGCAGGAGTTGTGAGATAACCTTATTCCAGCGCGCCATCGGCGCTGACGTCACGTAGACGACATCCATAGGGGCTAGCTGAAACTGCGTACTCAGGATCAACATGCTGCCAACCGAGGCGTCCAACTGAAAGACATCCACCACCTGGTCAGGCTGTTGGCTCGCTCTGAGCACAAAAATCCCACGTGCATCTGCCGAACGCTCACTCAAGCCTCCGACATTGTTAAGCGCTTCAGCGAGAGTCAAACCACTACGATCAATACGCTGAGTCTCAGGCTTGAGCACATCACCCATGACAAATACCTTTAAACCGTCATTGCGAGGCACATGAATAATGTCATTGCTGCCAAGAAGCCGATTCTGACTCATATCGCCGTGCTGATACAGGGCATAAAGATCCAGTGTAGTCTCTTTGGGCGCACCGCTAACATTAGAGGTAACAACTACCGACCGCCAGTCTGCATCAACCGCCAAGCCGCCTGACGCATTTAGAGCATCCAAGACCGTCAAGGGCACATTCGTAATAGGCAATACGCCTGGCTGAGCAACGGCGCCCGTGACAAATACTCGCTGAGATCTATAGGCAGCGACAGAGACTTCGACCTGAGGTTTCTCGATGTAACTTGCCAGATCTCGCGCGATTAGGTCTCTCGCGTCAGAGACAAGCTTACCCACTACGTTTACCTTGCCAATATAGGGATAGAAAATAGTTCCATCCGGATGGACAACACTACCGGACTCACCTGCAGATCTAAACTGACCAGCAGGAATGGTTAGCTCAGGGTGATCCCAAACAATTATATTAAGAACATCTCCAACACCAATAACATAGGAATACTGGTCCATCTGCACTTGCAAACCGGGGTTGGCTTGAGCTTGCGGTTTTGCTGGGCGCATTTTTGTTAAAAGCGTAGGGCTTATAAGCAGAGTATTGACCTGCTGGGTAAAATCAGTCGAGACACTATCTGATCGAATAAACTTATCCACCAAGCCTACCCGATCACCACCAGCCAAATCGGCTGAACTGACCTGGAGGCCAGGAACAACCGTGCAGGCTGACAAAAACAGAGCCAGCAGTGCTGCGTGTATTACGCTGCTCATTCGTCTAAACAGTACAACCATAACTAACGTTACCCTTAAATTTCGTTGTCAATCATCACACACAAGCGCTTCTGTACCCTGTGCTCACACACTAGGCCTCTAGCCACCAATTCGTGTAACCCACTCTGAACAACTCTCTTCTATCTGCTCAAAAATAAATCTGAATGCCTCATCACTTTTGCGATATGGATCATCAATCTCCTGGCCGGACCAATGACCGAGGAGCATGACCTTACCCGAATGTGCAGGGTAGCGATCCATCAGGCTCTGCTGATGAGCTTTCTCCATCACCAGGACCAAATCGGCCTCGACCAGCATACTGCTGCTGATTTGTCTTGCACTATGGTCAGCCGCATCATATTTATTCTCGATTAACATTGCTGCCGCGCTGGGGTCAATGCCCTTATTTTTAAGCGCACCTAGGCCTGCAGACGAGATAAATTTACCTGACAACTTCTGCCTTAAAATTCGCTCGGCTGTGGGGCTTCGGCAAATATTGCCGACACAAACAACAAGAATATTTTTAAAGATTTCGGGGCTACCGTGGAAGAAAAAAAGTTGATCCATGTTACATGACTTAGAGGGTTAAAGTCTAACGCAAACGGCCTGAAAACCGGATAGAGGCTAGCTGCACACAGTATTTGATCATCGAGAATAGCCAGATTGATTGAGCGCCTGACGCAGGACCGCATAAGCAAGACATTGCAAACCAAACACATAAGCCCACTGGTGACTGGTGATTGCCCACCAGCCCTGCACGTAAATAAGAAAGACCAAGCCTGAGGTTCCTATCGAAATAGAGAGCCCGGTGAGTGAATTAGCCATAACTCGCGAGCGAATACGCGAAGAAAAATATCTATGAAGCCAATTATGCAGATGGTCATTGTCCGGCATAAATGGCGAGCGCCCCCCTCTTAACCGCCTTAAGAAACTGACAATAAAGTCGACACAGGGGTAAACCAAAAGGGACGCCATAAACCAGGCAGAAAAATCACCATCAGCAACGCCGCGAAGCCCAGTCAATGCGACAAGTGAACCGATCCCGTAGCTGCCCGCATCGCCCAAAAAGAACCAGCCCGAAATCACATTCAAAATCAGAAATATAGCGATAGAGAAGAGTAGGACAGCCTCAATTGGAAGACCATTTTCGAGATAGAAGATAAGTGCCCATATAACGGCAATACCTGGAATCAGACCATTAGCACCATCGGACATATTAAATGCATTAATAAAACCAACACAAAATAGCACGGACACACACCATGCTAACGCAGGAACCCCAAAGGCATGGTCAAGAAGCGGCACACCAATACTTTTAGGAATCGCTTCAGGCCATTGCCAGTAGAAAAATCCGAAAGCAATGAAAATTACAAACAGCCTCAGAAAAGGCGTCAGGAAATCTGTGGAAAAATCTTCAGTCAATCCCAGTGCAGTGCAGACTAAAACGACAAGCCAAACGCCCAGATCTATTTCCGAATGGACTATGGTGGGAATGAACGGCGTTAAGATCGTCAGCCCAGCCATATAAGTCACAACAAGCAAGGTGATTGCCAACCCCCCAAGTCGAGAAGACTCAGAGCGATTGATCCCATGCTTATCCTGAGAGTCTTTGCCCACGATCTGTCGCGACAGTAAAACCATAAACGTAATAGCAACGAGACCATACAAGCCAAAGGCTAGGGTTGCAGCGGTGCACATTAGTAAAATTTTGGCATTCTGTTTAGACATTGGACTCAGACCTTCACAGCAACCTAGACGTTTGACATTCGTAGTTTAACCGGCCGATAGTCGGGCGTTTAAGATGAGAGGACACTACTCAATAGACTCTTTTTTACGGCTCTTATTTTGGTGGCTGCCTCCACAAGCTTTTGAGTGAAGTGCTGACCATAGAAAATATTATCACCGAGAATTAAACAGACATTGTCTGTACCTATAAACGCCTCGCCAATAATAAAAGTCTGCGCCAAGCCATCGGGACTGGGTTGTTCGGCATAGCTAATTTCAATCCCCAACTGTTTACCATCGCCCAGCATCTGCTGGAAACCCGGTAAATCCCGGGGAGTCGAGATAATCAAAACCTGCCTTATCCCTGCAAGCATGAGCACTGACAGCGGGTAATAAATCATAGGTTTATCGTAAACTGGCAGTAGCTGCTTGGATGCGGCCAGGGTAATAGGATGGAGTCGGGTTCCGGAGCCCCCCGCAAGAATAATTCCTTTGTAAGGTATTTTTGGCGACAACTGGTACTTCCCTGTGATTCGACTTAAAAGATATAACGACTTAAGTTAAGACCGAATCATCAGACGAGACCGCTATCCTGCTAGTCCCTGTTTTTGGTGAAGCCATGACTTAGGTCTTTGAAGCTAACCCTTTAAAGCTTAACAACTGCCTGACTAGACGGGTTAGATTTAACTTATAGGTAAAGCATAGACCATTTTGGTGATGGCTTTAATCTAATCTGTAGGTGATAGAGGCACCTACCATACCCTGGTTTTTTTGACGACCGAATTCATCCACCACTGAGTCTGTGTAGCG
>JABJEX010000037.1 GCA_018663035.1 Porticoccaceae bacterium | reverse complement strand
GTCGACTTTATGGGCCTGCCGCTGATTGTGGCCCGCACTCGTCAGGGTCAGATCAATGTGTTCCACAATGTCTGTAGCCACCGCGGCATGAAACTTGTCAGTGAGGCCAAGCCACAGGCCCGAGGAATCAGTTGTCCCTATCACACCTGGTACTACGATCTGGACGGCAACCTAAAATCCACACCTTTTATCGGTGGTGTAGATGTGAACAGGGTCGAGGGCTTTTCCTGTGAGGACAACGGACTGAAAACTGTTCGCAGCCATGTATGGATGGGCGTGGTGTTTATCAATCTGTCCGGCGATGCGCAGAGCTTTGAGGATTTTATTGCCCCTCTGGAACAGCGCTGGGCTGCCTTTGTCGGTGATTCTGGCTTAGCTCATCTGCGTCAGCCGATGCCGGGCAATGCATCGCAGATTACAGTTAAGTCAAACTGGAAACTGGCAGCCGAAAACTTCTGCGAGTCTTACCACCTGCCTTGGATTCACCCGACTCTAAATACCTATTCGCCGCTAGATCAACATTACGATATTGTCTTTGACAAAAATATGTCAGGGCAGGGTACCTATGTTTACAACCACTCTGAGGTAGCTGGCACCAGATTGCCACAGTACTCTGAATGGCCAGAGGACAAGAAGCGCACCGCTGAATACATCACACTGTTTCCCAATGTGCTTTTAGGGTTACAGGTGGATCATGCCTATGCCATGATATTGCAGCCGCAGGCGGAGGATCTAACGGTAGAAAAACTCGAGCTATACTTTGTTGGCGAAGAGGCTGCTGCGGATCAGTACGATGCCTGTAAAGATGCCATCTTAAAGGCTTGGGTGCAGGTATTTGCCGAGGATATAGTTGCTGTGGAGGGCATGCAGGCGACAAGGGTATCTCCAGGCTTTGATGGCGGTGTTTTTTCACCTGTTATGGATCATCCCACGCACCATTTTCACAAATGGCTAGCGGGCCATTATATCGAGGGTACAGAGGTCTTGGTCGACTAGGCCCATCTATTAAAATAAAAGAAGCGAGCACATCATGCAACATTGGCAGAATTTTATTGCGGGTAACTGGGTTGATAGCATAGACGTTATCTCTGTCGAAAACCCCGCCACCGGAGAAAACTTTGCCACCGTCGCTTGCGCCAGCATGGCTGATGTCGAGGCTGCGGTCACGGCTGCCAGAGCCTGTGTTAACAGTCGAGAACTGATCGACTGCAAACCAGTGCAGCGGGCTGAATTGTTATATCGCATCGCCGCTGAAATTCGCGCTATTGCCGCCGAAGCTGTGGAGTTAGCAGTACTGGAAAACGGCAAGCGTTTAACTGATGCCGAGGACGAATTTGCCGAGGCGGCACGTTACTTTGAATACTATGCGGGCATGGCAGACAAGATTGAGGGCGTGTCCATTCCGCTGGGTTCTGACTACGTCGACTACACAGTTTATGAACCCCATGGTATCTCGGTACAGATTGTTCCTTGGAATTTCCCCGTGTCTCTCTGTGCTCGCTCTCTGGCGCCGGCATTAGCTGCTGGCAATGCGGTAATTGTTAAATCCCCAGAGTTGACCCCCCTAGCCATGACCTGGCTAGCCACTGCCTGCCAGCGCGCCGGAGTCCCCAAAGGTGCTCTCAGTATGCTTTGTGGTCGGGGGCCGGAGGTCGGTGCTGCGTTGGCCGCGCACCGCGATATTGACCAGATAGTCTTTACCGGCTCGTTGCCTACTGGCCGTGCCATTATGCACGCTGCTGCCGAGCGCGCTGTGCCCTGTGTGATGGAACTGGGTGGCAAGTCGGCCGCAGTGGTATTTGCAGACGCCGATATAGATCAGCTGATGGACAGTGTTAACTGGGGTATTTTCTTTAATGCCGGTCAGGTGTGCAGCGCTATGTCGCGGATGCTGGTAGAGCGCAGTATTTACGATTTGGTCGTTGAGCGAGTGGCAGCCCTTGCCAAAGGTCTTGCAATGGGCGCTGGTGTAGATAACAGCGACATTACACCCGTCATGTCACACAAACAGCAACAGCAGGTGCTGGCGAAATGCCAGTTGGCTGTCGAGCAGGGCGCTATCCTTGTTACTGGCGGTGTGGCCGGTGGTCAGTCTGGCTATTTTGTCGAGCCGACTGTGTTGCGGGATATTGATCAGACCATGGATATTTTCCAGTCAGAGGTGTTTGGCCCTGTGCTGGGTATTATGCCCTTCGATACAGAACAACAGGCCTGGGATCTGGCCAACGCCACTGACTATGGGTTGGTCGCCGGAATCTTCAGTAATGATATTAATCGCTGCATGCGGGGTACCCGCGCGCTGCAAGCCGGTCAAATCTTTGTCAATGAATGGTATGCCGGTGGGATAGAGACGCCCTTTGGTGGCACAGGACTGTCGGGCTTTGGCCGAGAAAAAGGCCAAGAGGCGCTTTACAGTTATGTGCAAACTAAAAATATTGCCATCAGGATTGGTCGGTAAGTCTAACGGTCAAAAACCTAGATCTTCCTGAGTAACCTGTACCTCAATCTGTTCTCCATACACCTGAGTGTCCACCAGTATCGG
>JABJEX010000036.1 GCA_018663035.1 Porticoccaceae bacterium | reverse complement strand
CGCTCATCGGTTCACCGGCGGTGGTTTTCTGATGTAAGATGCAGGCACACTTTTATTGATAGGTATTCGGCTGTTTTACATGAGTAAAGAAAAAAATATCCCAGATTGGCAACAGGATAGTAATACTGTTGTCGAAGAATCAAGGCCAAAGTTAAAAAAACCCCGTATGTTTCAGGTAGTACTGTTAAATGATGATTACACACCAATGGAATTTGTGGTCGAGTTAATTGAGCAGTTTTTTTATAAGTCGCGAGAGAACGCGACTCGAATCATGCTTAAAATACACACCGAGGGAAAGGGCGTCTGTGGCATCTATACTGAAGATGTAGCAGAGACGAAAGCGGCATTAGTAAATCAATACTCGAAGGACCATCAGCATCCGCTTCTGTGTGAAATTGAACCCTGTAACGACGACGATGAGACATAGTTATGTTAAGTAGAGAACTTGAAGTCACCCTCAATCTTGCATTTAAAAATGCGCGAGATAAACGACACGAGTTTATGACCGTCGAACACCTATTACTGGCACTTTTAGACGATGCTTCTGCTGCTAATGTGTTAAGAGCCTGTGGTGCCGACATAGATATTTTACGCCAGGATTTGACCGAATTTATCGATTCAACCATCCCGACAATTCCCGACACACAGTTAGAGCAAGAGACCCAGCCAACACATGGGTTTCAGCGGGTTTTGCAGCGCGCTGTATTCCAGGTTAATTCCGCTAATCACAGCGAGGTGGTCGGAGCCAATGTGGTGGTGGCAATTTTTAGCGAGCAGGAGAGTCAAGCTGTTTATTTTCTGCGCTTACAGAACATTGCTCGCATAGATGTTGTTAACTATATTTCTCACGGTATCTCCAAGTACGCTGATCAGCCAGAACATGGGCACGAGCAGCCAGAAGAAACTGGGGCTGAAAACGCCACTGGTGACAAACAGGAAGAGAGCCTTCTCAGTCAATTTGCAACTAACCTCAACGAGCGCGCCAGCTTGGGTCAAATTGACCCTCTGGTGGGACGTGATGCAGAGATTGAGCGCGTTAGCCAAATTCTAATTCGCCGCCGTAAAAATAACCCGCTTTTGGTTGGTGAGTCTGGCGTTGGCAAGACCGCGATTGCTGAGGGTCTTGCCAAGCTAATTGTTGAAGAAAATGTTCCTGAACCCATGCTGAACAGTACGGTTTATAGCCTTGACATGGGATCTTTGCTGGCGGGCACCAAGTATCGTGGCGACTTTGAAAAGCGCTTAAAGGGCATTATTAGTGAATTGGTAAAGAAGGAAAAATCTATCCTGTTCATTGATGAGATACACACTATTATTGGTGCTGGAGCAGCCTCAGGCGGTGTTATGGATGCCTCTAACTTGCTCAAGCCGCTGCTCTCTTCTGGTCAGTTGCGCTGTATTGGCTCTACAACCTATCAAGAGTATCGCGGTATCTTCGAAAAAGATCATGCCCTGTCTCGTCGCTTCCAAAAAATCGATGTTCCAGAGCCCAGTATTGCGCAGACATATGAGATCCTTAAAGGGCTCAAATCTCGCTTTGAAGAACATCATGATCTCAAGTTTACCAATCCTGCTCTAAAGGTGGCTGCGGAGTTAGCTAGTCGCCATATTACTGATAGGTTTCTACCCGATAAGGCCATTGATGTTATTGATGAGGCTGGTGCATACCAGCGTCTGCAGCCTGAGAGCCGTCGCAAAAAGAGTATTGGAGTCAGTGATATTGAGCTGGTGATTTCTAAAATTGCCCGAATTCCAGCAAAAAGTGTCTCCAGCTCTGACAAAGCGCAGTTAAAAGACCTTGCTGGTAAACTTAAAATGGTGGTGTTCGGTCAGGACCCTGCCATTGATGCATTGGCTACTGCTATTAAATTAGCACGAGCCGGTTTACGGGAAGGAGAGAAGCCCATAGGGAGCTTTTTGTTCGCTGGGCCCACAGGTGTAGGTAAAACAGAAGTTAGCCGACAGCTGGCTAATGTCCTGGGTGTTGAGCTGGTGCGTTTTGATATGTCTGAGTATATGGAGCGCCACACAGTATCTCGACTGATTGGTGCCCCCCCTGGCTACGTTGGCTATGATCAGGGCGGCCTGTTGACCGAGGCCGTTACCAAACAGCCTCATTCGGTAATTTTGCTCGATGAGGTTGAAAAGGCTCATCCGGATGTTTTTAATCTGCTATTACAGGTTATGGATCACGGTACGCTAACCGATAACAATGGCCGAAAAGCTGATTTTCGCAATGTCATTCTGATTATGACCACCAATGCTGGCGCTGAGTTGATGAGTCGAGCCTCTATCGGCTTTTCTAACCAAGATCACAGTACAGACGGCATGGAAGCGATCAAAAAGATGTTTACGCCAGAATTCCGTAATAGGCTGGATAGCATTGTGCAGTTTGGGGAGCTTAGTCTCGATGTTATCAAAACAGTTGTCGATAAGTTCTTGGTACAGCTGCAATCACAGCTCGATGATAAGAAAGTTTTTCTCGAGGTCGATGATGATGCTCGGCTTTGGTTGGCAGAGAATGGCTATGACGCCAAGATGGGTGCTCGTCCGATGGATAGGCTCATTCAAGAAAAGATCAAGAAGCCATTGGCCGAGGAAGTTCTATTCGGCAGTCTTTCCGAGAAGGGCGGCACAGTCTATGTCACCGTAGAGAGCAACGAACTGATTGTCACGACAGAGCCAAAAGAAGAGGTTACAGCTTAGGAGGTTTTGGCTGCAACTCACTAGCTACAACCAACTAGCTAAAACCAATCAGCTACAACCAACCAAAAGAAAGGCGAGAAATTTACATTTCTCGCCTTTTTTATACGCAGATTTTGTCGCAGAAACGCAGTGCTTTTAGCGCTCGCGGAAGGTGATGCGACCCTTGGTAAGGTCGTAGGGAGTCATTTCAACCTTTACTTTGTCACCCGTCAAAATACGGATGTAGTGTTTGCGCATCTTGCCTGAAATATGGGCAATGATGATATGTTCATTTTCGAGCTTTACTCGAAAAGTGGTGTTGGGCAGAGTATCGATAACTTCGCCTTCAAACTCAATGTGGTCTTCCTTCGCCATACGCTTATTTTCGTGCCTGTAAAAAAGGGCGCAGTTTGCCCTAAATTGAGCCTTTTAGCAAAGTCATTCGCTAAGTTGCCAGGTATTTTCCTGCAATATCTCCAGTGGTTTGTATTTTGCTTTATAGCTCATCTTTTGGCAGTCGCTAATCCAATAGCCAAGATACAGGTAGTCTAGCGATAATTTTTTGGCTAACTCTATCTGAAATAATATAGCTAAGGTGCCTAGGCTGCGGCCGGAATGCTGGGAGAGAAAATAGGTATATATGGCAGATAGCGCTGTTGGCAGTTGATCCACGACTGCGGTGCCAATTAGTGTCCCGTCTAGACGAAATTCCAAAAACTTAGTACAGCCCCACTTATTAACGAGAAACTGCTCAAACTGCCCGCGGGACGGTGGGTACATATCGCCGCCGTTGTGACGTTCAGAGATATAGTTTTCATAGACAGGGTAGTGCTCTTCAAATGAGATGCTGTCCACAGGCGTTATCGATATATCAGCGTTTCGCTTTAGACAGCGTCTCTGAGAGCGATTTGCCCTAAACTGATTAACTGGGATTCTGGCTGAAATACAAGCGTTGCAGGCTTTACAAAACGGCGAATATAGGTAGGGTCCGCTGCGGCGAAAGCCCATGGTACTTAGCTGGGCGTACAGCTGCGTATCCATGGGTGCATCAGGATCCACAAAAGCCGTAGTAGCCTGTTGATCACTCAGGTAACTACAGTTATGAGGCTGTGTTAATAGCAGCCTAATTTTACCTATGTCTGGCGATATATCTCTTGTCATAGCCATTCAGTCATCAAGGTTAGGGATTTTCAATGGTTAATCCTAGTTTATAACCTGATTAATCACCACCCCAGTCAATTGCAGCGGGCTGAGGCCAAGCCAGTGGAGTTGACCTACTGGTCTCAAGCAGAGAAAGAAAAGCCTTTCGCGATATGTCCCGCGCGCCGAGACTTAAAAGATGATCGTTCTTTATTTGGCAGTCCACTAGGCTATAGCCTCCAGCTTGTAGCCATTGGCATAGGTAGGCCATGGCAATTTTTGAGCCATTGCTTACAGCGCTGAACATTGATTCTCCGCAAAAAACTGAGCCGATCGTGACACCATAAATACCGCCAACAAGCCTTGTTCTATCCCAGACTTCAACAGAATGAGCATAACCAAGCTTGTGGAGCTCCACATAGGCAGAAGCCATGCTGTCACTGATCCAAGTTCCCTCCGCACCTCTAGACTCGGCACAGGCACTCACAACCGCGGCAAAGTTGATATCAGTGGTAATTTGATAGGCGTGCCGCTTGAGCTGCTTGCGCAGACTTTTAGAGATATGAAACTCTGCTGGTGGTAACACACAGCGTTTGCTTGGGCTCCACCACAGAATAGGCTCACCGTCCTGATACCAGGGGAAAATACCCTGAGAATAGGCGGAAATAAGCGTGCTGGGGTAGAGATTGCCACCGACTGCAAGGAGCCCATCTGGCTCCTTGAGTGCGGCGTGGGGGGCTGGAAATTCTGGGTTATCTGCCTTCACTAAAGCGAGATGCATTAGCTGTCTAAGAAGCGCTCAGCATCAAGGGCTGCCATACAGCCACTGCCTGCGGAGGTCACCGCTTGGCGATACACGTGATCAGCTACGTCACCTGCAGCAAATACGCCTTTAACACTGGTTTCAGTCGCGTTTCCAGCTAGGCCGCCAGTAATGGTTAAATAGCCATCTTTCATATCGAGCTTATCAACGAAGATGTCAGTGTTAGGCTTATGACCGATGGCAATAAATACCCCAGTCACATCAATGGTCTTGCTCTCGCCTGACCGTGTGCCGACTAACTGAATACCGGTCACGCCAGTATCATCACCCAGCACTTCGGCTAGGTTGTGATTCCACTCAATGCTGATGTTGCCGTTCTGTTCTTTTTCGAACAGCTTGTCCTGTAGCATCTTTTCCGCTCGAAGAGCATCGCGGCGGTGCACTAGAACGACCTCAGAACATATGTTAGATAGATAAAGCGCCTCTTCTACTGCGGTATTTCCCCCGCCAATAACGGCTACTTTTTGGTTTCGATAGAAGAAACCATCACAGGTCGCACAGGCCGAGACACCTTTGCCCATAAAAGCTTCTTCAGAGGGAAGGCCGAGGTATTGAGCCGAAGCCCCAGTTGCAATGATCAGTGAATCACAGGTGTAGGTGTTAGATCCCACCAACGTGAAAGGGCGCTTAGAAAAGTCCACCGAGTCAATATGGTCAAAAATCGTCTGAGTATCAAAGCGCTCTGCATGCTTCTGCATGCGCACCATTAGCTCAGGGCCCTGAACACCGTCTGCATCTCCTGGCCAGTTATCAACATCTGTGGTAGTTGTCAGCTGGCCGCCTTGCTGAATACCAGTAATTACAACTGGGCTTAGGTTAGCTCGCGCAGCATAGACGGCTGCAGTCCAGCCGGCGGGGCCGGAACCAAGAATAATAAGGGAATGATGCTGTGACTCTGACATAAAAGGCTCTCTAGAAAGTATGTTGGCCAACAAAATGGGGTTGGCAAATGATCTTGGCCGCTATCATAAAGAATAGTTTGATCATCACCAATTGCTTTTTTATATACAGGGGATAGTTGATCAATATCGGCCTCGCTGCCATGGCGTTTGCTAGAGAATAGGCTACAATTGGCCATGGCAAAAATTACAGGGAAACGATCCGTTGAGTACCGATCACAAAAAATCTCGAAACAACCAGTCTGCAGTAACGGGGATACCAGCCTCAAAAAGTAAACGGCTGCTGGCAGATGGTGCTCTTATTGGATGGATAGCCCTCTGCCTGGTGCTGCTACTAGCACTGGTGACCTATTCATCTCAAGATCCGGGTTGGTCACATACAGCATCGAGAGCGGAGGTTAATAATGCCATTGGACCAGCAGGGGCATGGCTGGCCGATGTCTTCTTTTCCCTGTTTGGTGGCATGGCTTATCTTTTCCCTCTGCTATTAGCAATCAGAGCGCTGCAAATACTGCGTACTCATTTTCTTCAGGAAGCCGGGGGTTTTGACTCAGCCACCTTTATTTTACGTTTTATAGGTTTCGCTCTGGTTATGATAAGCGCGACCTCGTTGGCTAGCATTCAGTACACGGAGATGGCTCTCAGCTATCCCTTTGGCAGCGGCGGAATGTTGGGCAGTAAAATTGGCGAAGCTGTTTTAGCAGCCTTTAGTTACACAGGTAGTACTCTCATACTGCTGGCGCTGTTTCTCTTTGGTTTGACGGTATTTGCAGATATTTCTTGGATCAAGTTGATCGATAGCCTCGGTGGCTGCGCATTGAGAAGCATTGATGCGCTAAAGTTAAAGTTAGCGGAACGCGAGCGTCGTAGAGCTGAACTGCAGGCATCTAAAGATGCGATGTCAGAACGTCTAGTAAAAGTCGAGGCTGCGGTTAAGCAAAAAAAGGAGCGCAAGCCCCCAACAATTCAAGCACCCAAAGTCAAACCAGTGGTCAGCCCACGAATAGAGCGAGAGAAACAACAGACCCTGTTTAGCGACACTGAAATAGTGGGTTCTTTGCCACCACTGAACTTGCTAGATCCCAGCGATAAGAGTGGTGATACCGGCTATTCGGAGGAGTCCCTAGAGCATCTGTCCCGGTTACTTGAGCACAAGTTAAAAGATTTTGGTATAAGTGCCGAAGTAGTCGAGGTGCTCCCCGGCCCTGTAGTAACCAGATTTGAAATTCAGCCCGCACCAGGGGTCAAAGTGAGTCGTATCAGCGGCCTTGCTAAGGATCTGGCGCGCTCCATGGCTGTAATTAGCGTGAGGGTGGTGGAAGTTATACCGGGCAAGTCCGTGGTGGGCATTGAAATTCCGAATGAAAAACGAGAGATGGTGAGATTGTCGGAAATTCTCTCATCAGAGGCCTACGATCGATCCAGCTCTCCCCTGACACTTGCCTTGGGACATGATATTGCCGGAGTGCCTACAGTGGCGGATCTGGGTCGCATGCCACATCTGTTGGTGGCTGGCACTACAGGCTCAGGCAAATCTGTGGGTATTAATGCCATGCTGCTCAGCCTGCTGTTCAAAGCTTCGCCAGAAGAGGTCAAACTAATTCTGATTGACCCAAAGATGCTCGAGCTCTCTGTGTATGACGGGATTCCGCATCTATTAACGCCAGTTATTACCGATATGAAAGATGCCGCAAGTGGCCTGCGTTGGTGTGTTGGAGAGATGGAGCGTCGGTATAAATTAATGGCTGCCCTGGGTGTTCGTAATCTGGCCGGATATAACCGCAAGATTGAGGATGCAATCAAGTCTGGTAACCCCATAGTAGACCCACTTTGGACGTTTAACCCTGATGAAATGGGGTGGGATGCTACTCAAGAGCCGCCGGAGGCTCCAACCCTTGAGACCCTGCCTTATATTGTTGTTGTCATCGATGAATTCGCTGACATGATGATGATCGTAGGCAAAAAGGTTGAGCAGCTTATCGCGCGCATTGCCCAGAAAGCCCGTGCAGCAGGAATCCACTTAATTCTGGCCACTCAGCGCCCCTCAGTAGATGTAATTACCGGCCTGATTAAGGCAAATGTGCCATCGAGAATCGCTTTTCAGGTGTCCTCTAAGATTGATTCGCGGACCATTCTCGACCAGGGTGGTGCAGAGCAACTTTTGGGTCATGGTGACATGCTTTATTTGCCACCTGGCACCAGTGTTCCAGAGCGAATTCACGGTGCCTTCGTTGACGACCATGAGGTACATAAGGTGGTTGCCGACTGGAAGCGACGTGGTGAGCCGCAGTATCTTGAAGAAATTACAGATGAGGGCTCTGTATCGTCAATTCCGGTGCCCGGATTTAGCGGTAGTGACGAGGGTGATGACGACCCGGAATCTGACCCGCTGTATGACGAAGCTGTCGCCTTTGTGCTAGAGAGCCGCAAAGCGTCAATATCATCGGTGCAGCGAAAGCTGCGGGTCGGCTACAACCGTGCTGCCCGTTTAATCGAGCAGATGGAAGAAGCAGGGGTTGTAAGCCCTATGGGCAGTAATGGCAGCAGAGAGATTCTGTCACCTAAGTCATAGGTGGCAGATCGACAACCTGTCCGTGGGAGTCTAATGCAGTTAACTGTGAGCCGAGTTCAATATGCCTCTGATTAGAAATACAGTCATAAACCTTCTCCTCATTGCGAGCTTGAACGCTCAGGCGAGTGGTACTTCGGTTGATCTGCAACAGTTGCGCGACCTACTGCAGCCGATTACCAGTCTGTCAGCTCAATTTGAACAACAGGTAACCGACGCCAACGGGTTTCCCGTCCAGAATTCCAGTGGGCTTTTTCAGGTTGCTCAGCCCAATAATATGCGCTGGATAGTCTCTTACCCCATGCCACAGCAAATGATCTCAGACGGGACAACGCTGTGGCTTTACGACCCAGATCTTGATCAAGTTATTGTTCAGCCGTTTGACGCTAAACTTCAGTCGACGCCAGCAGTCTTGTTTTCTGGTGAACTTGACGAGTTGGATCGAGCCTATGAAATCAAACAGTCGACTCCGGGGGTTTTTGACTTAGCGCCAGTGCGAGCTGATAGCCTTTTCCAAGCCTTGCAGATCTCATTCACTGACGGCGTACCTCAGTCCATCGTGCTGACCGATGGTCTCGGACAGACGACTTATATCAATTTCAAAGAGGTAGATGTCAATCCCGTTTTGGCCTCAGGCCTTTTTAAATTCGATATCCCGCCTAATGTCGATGTGATTCGCAATGACTGACCTATTTAGCCAGCAGCTTTATCAACCGCTGGCGGCGCGAATGCGACCAGGCACATTGGACGGCTTCTTCGGCCAGCAGCATCTAATCGGGCCAGGTAAGCCTCTGCGCGAAGCAATAGAAAATGGAACCTTGCATTCGATGATCTTCTGGGGTCCGCCTGGCGTTGGCAAAACCACCTTGGCAAAGATTATTGCCGCCTCAGCGGATGCGCACTTCGAGAGTATTTCCGCGGTGCTGTCTGGGGTAAAAGAAATTCGCGCATCCATTGCCAAAGCTGAAGAGCAACGAGATCTGCGTGGCCGCAAAACTATTTTGTTTGTTGATGAGGTGCATCGCTTTAATAAGTCCCAGCAGGATGCTTTTCTCCCTTACGTGGAGGATGGGACTGTAGTATTTATTGGCGCGACCACCGAAAATCCATCCTTTGAGTTAAATAATGCACTGTTGTCACGCTGCCGCGTCTATGTGCTTAAGAGCCTAGATAAGCCGCAAATTAAGGTGCTGATTCAGCAAACACTAGCTAATACTGAGTCTGGCCTGGGACAGCGCAAGCTGAAACTAGACGAGACCGCGCTAGAGCTATTAGCCAATGCAGCCGACGGTGATGCGCGGCGAGCGCTGAACCTTCTTGAGATCGCTAACGATCTGGCCAGCGAGCAAGGCGATCAGGCAATAATTGACGGCGCTGTGCTCGAGCAGGTTTTGGTGGGAGATACCCGACGCTTTGACAAGAGCGGAGAGTATTTTTACGACCAAATTTCTGCGCTACACAAGTCTGTGCGAGGTTCATCGCCAGACGCGGCGCTGTACTGGCTCTGCCGTATGCTTGATGGTGGCTGTGACCCTCTGTATATTGCACGACGAGTGGCACGCATAGCCTCAGAAGATATTGGCAACGCAGACCCCAGAGCCCTTGAGGTGGCGTTAAATGCCTGGACTATTCAAGAGCGGCTGGGCAGCCCGGAGGGCGAGTTAGCCCTAGCTCAAGCAGTAACTTACTGTGCGGTGGCAGCTAAGAGCAATGCACTGTATAACGCCTTCAAGGCAACCATGGCTGATGTTAAGTCGCTGCCAAGTTACGAGGTGCCCATGCATCTGCGCAACGCGCCTACTCGACTGATGAAAGAATTAGATTACGACAGAGATTATAGATACGCCCATGACGAAAAGGGCGCCTATGCCGCGGGGGAGACCTATTTGCCTGAGGAACTCACAGATAGGCAGTACTACGTCCCGACGGGAAACGGTCTGGAAAAAAAGATCGCGGAAAAGCTAGCCCATCTGCGCTCGCTCGATGCTCAACAGAGTAAGGACTAAATTTTGATTAACTGGATCGCTGTTGCTATGGGTGGCGCACTGGGCGCTATGGCCCGTTATGGATTGAGTACACTGGTATTTGATGCGGACAGCGCTAGGTTCCCCTACGCCACGCTTACGGCTAATGTTTTAGGTAGTTTGCTGATAGGTGTCCTCTATGTAGTCATTATTGAAAAGGCTATGTTACCAGCAGAGATGCGCAGCATTTTAATGATCGGTTTTCTCGGTGCCTTTACGACTTTCTCAACATTCTCGCTTGATGCCCTAGGTCTGTGGCAAAATGGCGACCTTTTTCTAGCGCTGGCATATGTGCTGGGATCAGTTATTTTATGCTTGGCAACAGTGAGTGCCGCTGTTTGGTTAACGCGTTTGCTTTTGATTTGATTTGATTTTAAGGATTACACCATGCTCGACCCGAAGCTACTACGTTCGGATTTAAATGCCGTCGCCGCTAGCCTGAGCATCAAGCGTTATGAGCTTGATACGGCTACCTTTGTGGCTCTTGAGGCACAACGCAGAGAGTTGCAACTATCCGCAGAGAGCTTGCAGCAAGAGCGCAACAGCTATGCCAAATCCATGGGCAAGCTAATTGGTGAAGCAAAAGCCAAAGGAGATGATATTGAGCCACTAAAGGCGAGAGGTGAACAGCTCAAAACAGATTCAGCCGCCGCTGATGCCGCGCTTGCCGCGATACAGGACCAGTTAGACGAACTGTTGCAGGGTATTCCCAATATACCCCATGAGTCAGTGCCTGCCGGTAATGATGAGCAAGATAATGTCGAAGTGCGACGTTGGGGCGAGCCTAGGGTTTTTGATTTTCAAGTCAAGGATCATGTAGATCTAGGAGATGCCCTTAATGGCTTGGATTTTGATACAGCCTCCAAGATTACCGGATCAAGATTTTCACAGATGCGCGGTGGGCTAGCCAGTTTACATCGAGCACTAACCCAGTTTATGTTGAACACCCATATTCAGGAACACGGTTACGAAGAGGTCTATGTACCCTACATTGTTAACCGTGATTCGCTCTTCGGTACAGGCCAGTTACCGAAATTTGAGGAAGATCTGTTTAAGCTGGATGATGAGCGTGAGTTTTATCTTATCCCGACTGCTGAGGTGCCGATAACCAATATCTATCGCAATGAAATAGTAGATAACCTGCCAATAAAGTTCGTCTCCCACACGCCTTGTTTTAGAAGTGAAGCTGGCAGCTACGGTCGGGATACCCGCGGCATGATCCGTCAGCATCAGTTTGAGAAGGTCGAGATGGTTCAATTTGTTCATCCCGATGAGTCTTGGGATGCCTTAGAGGGCCTTGTGGGGCATGCAGAGGCCATTTTGCAGAAGCTCGGGTTGCCTTATCGGACGGTAATTCTCTGTGGTGGTGATTTGGGTTTCTCTGCAGCCAAGACCTATGATATCGAAGTCTGGTTACCCTCTCAGGAGAAATACCGCGAAATATCCTCTTGCTCGAACTTTGCCGACTTTCAAGCTCGTCGCATGAAGGCTCGGTATAGAAATGCCGATGGTAAGCCTGAGTTATTGCATACGCTCAACGGCTCTGGCCTGGCGGTTGGTCGCACCTTATTGGCGGTAATAGAAAATTATCAGCAAGCGGACGGCTCCATAGCTATACCTGAGGTGCTTCAGCCGTTAATGAATGGACAGACTGTCATCAGCTAATGGATTACCTGCCGCTTTTTCACAACCTTAAAGGCCGCCGCGTTGTTGTGGTTGGTGGTGGTGAAATCGCTCTGCGAAAGGTGCGATTAGTTCAGGAAGCCAGCGCATTAATTACGATTATTGCCAAGGATTTCTGTGTGGATCTTTTGGCCATGGCGGCCAGCGATGAGGCTGCTGGTTGTAATGGTCTCGAGCTTATCACTGCATCCTACGAGCACAGGCTTCTGCTGCAATACCCAGACACCGTGTTAGTGATCGCCGCCACAAATTACCGGGCATTAAATCGTACGGTGTCGGAGCACGCCCAAGCCGCTAATATTCTCTCGAATGTTGTGGATGACCCAGGATTTTCCACCGTCATCTTTCCTTCGATTGTTGATCGATCTCCTATTCAGGTCGCTATTTCTAGTGGTGGCGACGCCCCTGTGCTTGTGCGCCTGTTACGAACGCGCTTTGAAAGTCTATTGCCCGCTGGCATGGCCAAGTTAGGCGCGCTCGCAGGCCGCTTTCGAGAGAGAGTGAAGGACAAGTTTTCTAATGGCGCAGACCGAAAAGCATTTTGGGAGGAAGTGTTTTACGGTGCTGTTGCTGAGCAGGCCTATGCCAATAATCTTGAGGAGGCTGAGCGCCTGTTAGTGGACAAGTTGGAGCACAGCGACCGGTTTGAAACCGGTGAGGTGTATTTAGTCGGGGGCGGCCCCGGTGACCCTGATCTACTGACATTTAAGGCACTGCGTCTAATGCAGCAGGCCGATATAGTACTGTATGATCGCCTGGTGTCGCCGCAGGTGCTAAATTTAGTGCGGCGCGACGCCACGCGCATCTATGTGGGTAAAACTGCTGGTGATCATCCGGTGACCCAAGACAATATTAATCAAAAGCTCGTTGATTACGCCCTTGAAGGAAATCGCGTTGTCCGTCTGAAGGGCGGGGACCCATTTATTTTTGGCCGCGGTGGCGAAGAGATTGAAACTCTGGCTGAGCATGGCATTCCATTTCAGGTGGTGCCAGGAATAACTGCCGCTTCAGGCTGTGCAAGCTACGCAGGTATTCCTCTCACGCATCGCGATCATGCTCAGTCGGTACGCTTTATTACTGGCCATATGCGGGGTGGCAAGCGAGATTTAAATTGGCCTGAGCTTGTACTACCCAACCAAACATTAGTCTTTTATATGGGCTTGAGTGGCTTGGAGACTATTTGTCAGGGGCTCATAACCCACGGCTTAGATGAGACTACGCCAGCGGCATTAATTGAAAAGGGCACTACTGAGGCGCAACAGGTATTGGTCGGAGACCTGAGTAGCTTACCTGATATAGTCCGACAAGCAGGGCCTAAGGCGCCAACCTTAATTATTGTTGGTCATGTTGTGAGCCTACAGAGCAAACTAAGTTGGTTTAACAATCCCGCCAATAGAATCGAAGGTACGATTAACAAAAACAATGAATCCTAATTAGGGATCTGAGGCTGACATATGACGGATAGCTTTGACTATGATCTGTTTGTAATTGGTGCTGGTTCAGGCGGCGTGAGAGCTGCGCGTATGGCAGCATCAAAAGGCAAGAGAGTCGCAGTAGCGGAAGAGCGCTTCCTAGGGGGTACCTGCGTGAATGTCGGCTGTGTGCCTAAAAAGCTATTTGTCTATGCTTCCCAGTTCCCAGAGCTGTTGCATGCCAGTGCTGGATTTGGTTGGTCCATATCGTCACCGCCAAAGCTGGATTGGCGGACCCTAAGGGACAATAAAACCGCTGAAATCGAGCGTCTCAACGGGATTTACAATCGTTTGATTGATAACAGTGGTGCAGATCTGTTTGATGGCCGGGCCACCATTGCGGGCCCCCATCTCGTGTCGGTCAATAATCAGACCTACAGCGCACGAACCATACTTGTAGCCACTGGCGGCTGGCCTTATATTCCTGAGTTTCCTGGTAGTGAGCATGTGGTTAGCTCCAATGAAATGTTTTTTCTCGAGGATCTTCCAAAAACAGCGATAGTCGTGGGTGGTGGTTATATTGCCGTGGAATTTGCAGGTATTTTAAACGGCCTAGGGGTAGACACTCACCTGATATACCGAGGTCCTGCGCTGTTGAAATCCTTTGATCGAGAGATGGGCGTCAAGGTAACAGAGGGCATGACTGCTAAAGGAGTCAATATTCTCCTCAACACTGAGATAAATGAAATTACTCAACATGACAATGGCCTGTCTGTAGATCTTAATACAGGCTCTAGCCTAGAGGCAGGCCTAGTGCTCTACGCTACTGGTCGCCGAGCCAATACTCAAGGCCTTGGGCTAGAGACTACCAATGTAGTGATGCATAGCAATGGCGCAATTCAAGTAGATGATAACTTTGCTACTGCGGAGCCAAGCATCTATGCACTGGGCGACGTGATTGATCGAGTTCAATTAACCCCCGTTGCGATTCAAGAAGCTATGGTGCTAGTTGACCACCTCTATGGTAATGGCTTGGCAAAGATTGACTACAGCGATATACCCACCGCAGTCTTCTGCCAGCCAGAATTGGGGGCTGTGGGGCTTTGTGAAGAGCAGGCGAGGGCAGAGTATACTGAGATTGATGTGTATGTCTCGGATTTTAAGCCCATGCTACACAGCCTAGGCGGCGGCTCTGATCGTATCACCATGAAATTAGTAGTGGATAGACTGTCAGACAGGGTAGTGGGTTGTCATATGGTAGGCGAGCATGCGGCTGAAATCATACAGGGCATGGGTATTGCATTAAAAGCGGGCGCCACTAAGGCCCATTTTGATGCCACTGTAGGCATTCATCCATCGGCCGCAGAAGAATTCGTTACTATGAGAGAAAAGACAAGATAATCAATAGCTTGAAGAGCTATTTGAATATAGTACTTTAAGTAATTTCAGTGCCAAATAAAGACTAAAAGGCGCTTTTAGCGCGCTCAAGCAGGGCCAGACTCAGATGTTTTAGCTCGCTCAGGGTTTTAATGCCGTCTGGCTTATTTTGATTAACCACAACCAAAATTAAAGCATGACTGAGCTCTAGGTAGGTACGACCAAGGCGGCGTAATTCATGGGATTCCGAGCTTATATCCATACGCTTAAACATGCGTGCCATCGATGCAATAATTAACTCATCATGCATAACATCAAGCTCCTTGAGCTCTGGCACACCATACATAGCCTGAACTAGGGGTAGTAAACCCTGCTGATTGCGATAGACCCCCAGCATGCGCTCCACACTGCGCTCAACGAACTTCTTGACGCTATAAGCTTCGATTGCCTCTGACTCAAGGGCTTGAAGTGCTATATCCATTTCGCCCAGCCACTGTTCGGCAAGAGCGTGCATGATGGCGTACTTATTGGGGAAGTAGTGATAGAGGGTGCCTACTGAGATGCCTACGCGCTTAGCGACCAGGATAGTTGTTAAGTCGTCCTGCCCAACCTCCTCAAGCAAATCAGCCGTGACGGTCAGTATTTGACTACGACGGGCCATGGCGCGCTGCTGAATGGGCTGGTTGCGCGGCGTGAGCTTACGTTGGCCGCTCATTAAAAGCGATCTCTAAGGGCGTAATAGAGCATTCCCGCCACCATGCCGGGCCATCTAAGTAATGTACCCCCCGGAAATTTTTGGGTAGGCAGGTTAGCCATTAAATCGAAGCGCTCAAGCTTGCCGCTTATAGCCTCAGCAACCAACTTGCCAGCAAAGGTTGCCGTGGGCACTCCGTGGCCTGAATAGCCGTGCATGTACCAGATATTGTCTTCCAATCTACCAAAGTGGGGCATGCGATTAAGGGTAATTGCTAAGGTCCCGCCCCAGCCGTAGTCTATTCTGGTATCCGAGAGCTGGGGGTAGATGCTCAACATATATTTACGTACAAAGCCCTTGATGTCCGCAGGAAAACCCCGTCGGTAATTCTCTCCACCACCGAACAATAATCGGTTATCAGCGGAAAGTTTCCAATAATTGATCACGAAGCGGCTATCTGACATAGAGGTATCAAGAGGGCATATCTGCGCTGCAAGCTCGTCGGATAGGGGCTCTGTGGCGAGCATAAAATTATTGATTGGCATGATTCGGCCATTTATTCTTGGCTCTAATTTTCCGATATAGCCATTGCAGGCCAGAATCATTTCCTTTGCAGTAACCTGCCCACGAGCGGTTTTTATCAGTAGGGGCGTCCCTGAATAACCAATGACAGCGGAGTGCTCATAGATTTCAACGCCAGCATCCACGGCCGCCTTGGCAAGCCCCTGAGCATATTTAAGCGGGTGAAGATGCTTGGATGCACGGTTTACCAGGGCGCTATGAAACACCTTGCTGCCAATAACCTCAGTAAGCTTCTCTTTGGGTACGTAGTCGAGCTGGTCAAAGCCGTAGCGATCATGAAGAAAGCTGATTTCTTCCTGTAACTCCTGATTGTATTTCGCGCGGTGGGCAAAGTGAATATTACCCTGTTTGAGATCACAGTTAATTTTGTGTTTTTCAATTAACTGCTGGACCGTATCAACCGCCTCAAGTCCCATTGCCCAGAGGGCAGAGGCTACTTCCGGGCCAAACTTTTCCTCAAGATATTGCTGATCCTGCCGCTGACCTACACCCACATGGCCCCCATTGCGTCCAGACGCACCATAGCCCACTGTGCGAGCTTCTAGAACAATGACCTTATATCCTCTTTCGGCAAGATGCAGGGCAGAAGAGAGGCCCGTATAGCCCGCTCCAACGACACAGATATCAGCTTTCAGATCGCCTAGCAAAGGAGGATAGCTCAAACGCTGGTCGGCACTGTCTTGATAGTAAGAACTCACATTAAACCCATTAGTTTTTTTCGACGATTGACATTATGACGTTTTCGAATAATAATTCAATATTAATTGAACAATAATTCGAAAAATCCCTTTGATCTACCTAAGGGGTTTTCGAGAAACCATAAAACCAACGCAGGTGCATCATGCAGTCGCAAAAGGAAATCGAGAGCTGGCTTAAAAAGAATAAAATCACTGAGGTGGAATGCCTTGTGCCAGATATGACCGGTAATGCGCGAGGAAAATTTATTCCCGCCAAAAAGTTTCTAAAGGAAGATAGTCGTTTGCCAGAGGGTATTCTGGCTCAAACAGTAACTGGAGAATACTCTGAAGATTACTGGGATTTACTTGACACCATTGACGGAGACATGCTGCTAGAACCTGACCCGCGCACTAAGCGTGTCGTTCCCTGGGCTAATGAAACCACAGGCCAAATTATTCACGACTGCTACACAAAAGATGGAAAACCGCACCCGTTTAGTACTAGAGCTGTTTTAAAGCACATTCTCGATCTCTATGACAAAGAGGGTATGACGCCGGTAATTGCTCCAGAAATGGAGTTCTATTTGGTTGAACGCAACACAAACCCAGATATGGCGCTGAAGCCACCGCTGGGGCGCTCAGGGCGCCCCGAAACAGCTCGGCAATCCTATAGTATCGACGCGGCCAATGAGTTTGAGCCCTTTGTAGAGGACATGTACGCCTATGGCGAGGCGATGGGCCTTGATATTGACACACTGATTCATGAGTCTGGCGCTGCCCAGCTAGAGGTGAATTTTATCCATGGCGATGCGTTGGATTTGGCTGATCAGGTATTTACCTTCAAACGTATGGTGCGCGAGGTCGCGCTTAAACATAATATTTACGCCACCTTTATGGCCAAGCCGATGGCAAATGAGCCAGGCTCTGCTAAGCATATTCACCAAAGTATTATCTCCAAGGCCGATGGCAGCAATATATTTGCCACCAAAGAGGGTGATTATAGCCAAGCTTTCTATCACTATCTGGGTGGAATGCAGAAGTACACGCCTTTTGTAATGAGCTTTTTTGCCCCCAATGTGAACTCCTATCGACGTTTTACCCGAGAGGTTTCAGCGCCTATAAACCTGCACTGGGGCTATGACAATCGCACAACAGGACTGCGAGTTCCAGATGCCAATGCCAAAAACTATCGTATCGAGAACCGCTTCCCCGGTGCCGATGTCAATCCGTACCTCTCGATTGCTGCAACCTTAGCCTGTGGCTATCTGGGCATGAAAAACAAGATCGAGCCCACTGCGCCTCATGCCGGTAATGCTTACGACGAAGAATTAGTTTTACCCAGAACCTTAGAAGAGGCGCTGCGTGGACTGGAAGAAGACGAGGATATCGTAGAGCTGTTTGGCGAGAAATTTATTCAGCTTTACACGTCCATTAAACTGGTTGAGTTTGAGGAGTTCAATCGGGTTATTTCTTCGTGGGAGCGTGAGCATTTGCTCTTAAACGTTTAGGTTGTTAAGGGCTACAATGGGGGGGTCAGCCATCTGTAAATGTTTAACTAGGCCTCTCCTATTGCTTAAAACGACTTTAAAGACATTCTTTTTTCTCTGCGCTTTGGCAAATAATATTTGTCAGGCGCAGGGAGACTATGCTGGCAGTACTACCTGCCAGGGATGCCATGATAAGGAATATAAGCAATGGCAGAACTCACATCATGCCTGGGCAATGCGTGAAGCCAATGCGAGCACGGTCTTAGGTGACTTCAATAACGTTACCTATAGTCACCAGGGGATCATCACTGAATTTAGTCAATCGGATGGGCAATACTTTGTTCGGACGCAGGGGGCCGACGGTAAAACCCATAGCTTTAAAATTGCCTATACCTTTGGTGTCGAGCCACTCCAACAATATCTAATAGGCTTCCCCGATGGGCGTTATCAGGCGCTCACAGTCGCCTGGGATAGCAGACCAATGGAAGAGGGCGGGCAGCGCTGGTATCAGTTAATGCCCAACGATATGGGGCAGCCAGGAGAGAGCCTGCACTGGACTGGTGTCTATTACAACTGGAACAGCCAATGCGCCGCCTGCCATTCCACAGGTTTACAGGAAAATTATTCACCGAAAACCAATAGCTACAGCAGCAGTTGGACTGAGATAAATGTTAGTTGCGAGAGCTGCCATGGCCCAGGATTAAAACACAGCGCGAGCCCCGCTACTCCTATGCCAGTGGCCTATAGAGAGCAACTGCAATGGCTAATCGGAGATGGTGCAAGTATTGCGTCCCCACTGGGATCGCCCCATGAGGGGAGCAAAGTCGAAATTGAGTCATGCGCCGGATGCCATTCCAGACGGGTTAAAATAAGCCCATACGCAGTTAACAACTACCCATTAGGCACAGAGTTTCTCGATCATTATCAGCCACAGATATTGAGGGAAGGGCTGTATCATCCAGACGGCCAAATTCAAGACGAGGTCTATGTCTACGGCTCGTTTATCCAAAGCAAAATGCACCAGCGCGGTGTGCGTTGCAGCAACTGCCATGAACCCCACAGTCTCGAGTTAAAAGCACCAGGCAATGCAGTCTGTGCCGGCTGTCACGCCCCAAAGGTCTATAACAGCCCAGCGCATCACTTCCATAAACCCGCAGGTAGCCCTGGCGCTCAATGCGTGAATTGCCACATGCCCACGACAACCTATATGGGAATAGATCAAAGGCGTGACCACAGTATGCGGATCCCAGATCCTGTCTTATCAAGCCAAATTGGAGCGCCAGACGCCTGTACTAGTTGTCATACGAATAAGAAAGCTAGCTGGGCAGGGCAGGCCATCAACAGCTGGCTAGAGGCTAAGGGGGCGGCTGATAGGCGCCAATCTAATGGTTACGCCAAGGCTATGCATGCAGCTAGAGCCCAGCATCGGGATGCCGAGAGGTTGCTTATTGAAGCAGCCAGCGACGGCCGCATTAATGCTATTGCGCGGGCAACAGCCCTTGGATTATTGGTAGATTATCCCAGTCAGAAAAGCTACGAAACTGCGCTAGGGCAGCTAAAAGATGCGGACGCAATAATAAGACTCGGTGCCCTCGAAGCCCTTGAGTTTCTGCCACCTCGGCAGCGCTGGGACATCATATCGCCACTATTAAATGATCATATAAAAGCTGTACGGCTTGCGGCGACCCGATTATTGCTGCCCAGTAATAACACCCAGCTTGGCAGTAATATTGATGAGTATATGGAGAGCTTAGGGCTTCAAGCAGATACAGCCTTTGGACAGCTAAAGCTTGCTGAGGCCTATTTGGCACAGAATCTTTATTCGCAGGCCAATAGCGCTCATCAACAGGCTCTCAATATAGACCCCCATAATATTGCAGCAATAAGCAATTACGCCGACAGTCTTCGTATTCAGGGGCAGGAGCCTGAGGCGCTGGATCTATTAGCTAGAGGCAACCAATCAGTGCCTAATAACCCAGTGCTGCTACATGCGCTGGGTTTAGCGCAGATCCGTAGCGGGCAGCCAGCGCTTGAAAGCCTGCGAAGGGCAGCTGTACTAGAGCCTCATAATAGTAGATTTAACTATGTTTATGCTCTGGCGCTTAACAGTGGAGGTAAGCCTGATCAGGCGATTGATGTGCTTAATAGAGCGCTTGTGACAAGCCCGGAAAATCGAGATTTATTAACCGCCCTGGCAACTATTAACCGAGATATTGGCAAGCTGGCTAAGGCGAAGTACTTCGCGCGTCGGCTGGTGGAAGTTTTCCCTAGTGATGCGAGGGCAAAGCAGCTACTCCAGTCGCTATAAATTACATTAATTAGTCGCTATAACTAATTGAATTATATAACTTATACTTCTCTCGATTTTCCTGATCTTGCTCGCTCTTTCATATCTGACTGGATGTAAACCTGGTCAGTCGTCCCCATGCTGGCATGACCT
>JABJEX010000035.1 GCA_018663035.1 Porticoccaceae bacterium | reverse complement strand
TTGAAAATACCTTCGATTCTCTCCCAGAAGATGATCAACTGCGCTTTGAGGCGCTGCTTGAGCGTGAAGATCAGCAGCTTTTTGTCTGGCTGATGAAGCGCGAGCAGCCGACAGATCCCGACACACAAAGGATTGTGCAGATTATTCATGAGAACCACCGCCGACCAAATTGAAGTCACGCTAAGCCCCTCAAAAAGGCTGTTTTTTTCTCGATTAGCCCTGTTTGTTTTTGTATCTGTATTTATCCTGTTTATGCCAATCCTTATGTGGGGAAAGTTGGCAGGCACAGGGTTGGTTCTTTTGATAGCCCTGAAGCATTGGCGTGACTGGCAGGCCAGAAAAAACCAAGTTTTGCGTTTTGTGCCATCCGCAGACAGTTGTATTTTGGAAGCGGGTCAACAGTGCAGGCTAGCAGCTAATCAGTTTGTCACTGGCAAGCTGGTGATACTTTACCTAATTACTGCTGGTGGTAAAAAGATTAGCTTTGTGATTCCCATAGATGCCATGCCCGAGGAGCAGCACAGACGCTTGCGACAGCTCCTGGTGGCAAGAACTAGTGCTGGCTGATTATCACATTCTGCCCGGCAAAGTTAATCGGCACCATTACAGTATCTCTCGCGATAGGAGAGAGTTCTGGATAGTCCAATGTGTAGTGCAGTCCTCGGCTCTCCTTGCGTTGTAGGGCACAGCGAATGATTAATTCCGAGACAGTGGCCAGATTGCGCAGCTCCAGAAGATCTCTGGTGACTTCACAGTTACTGTAGTACTCCTGAATTTCACTTTGTAACAGCTTGATTCTGTGTTGCGCCCGTTCCAGCCGTTTGTTGGTGCGCACAATGCCGACGTAGTCCCACATAAATCGCCGCAACTCATCCCAGTTGTGTGAAATAACGACTTTCTCATCTGAACTGCTAACTCGGGAGGCATCCCAGTTTGGGACAAAGTCTGGTTCGACAATCCCTGAAATCAGCTTGTTGATATCCGCTGCCGCAGCCTGAGCATACACAAGGCATTCGAGGAGAGAATTACTGGCCATACGATTGGCGCCATGCAGCCCAGTAAAGGCAGTTTCTCCAATAGCGTAAAGGTTGAGAAGGTCGGTCTGACCTCGCTCATTGACCATCACACCACCACAGGTGTAGTGGGCCGCTGGCACCACAGGTATTTGGTCTTTGGTAATATCAATGCCAAATTCTAAGCAGTTTTTATACATGCTTGGAAAATGCTCAATAATAAACTCAGCTGGTTTGTGAGTAATATCCAGATACAGACAGTCGCTACCCAACCGTTTCATTTCATGATCAATGGCTCGCGCAACTACATCTCGCGGGGCCAACTCGGCATCAGGATGAAACCTATCCATAAATCGGCTGCCATCTGGTAGGCGCAGCAGAGCCCCTTCACCTCGCAAAGCCTCAGTAATCAAAAATGACTTGGCTTTAGGGTGATAGAGGCAGGTGGGGTGAAACTGATTGAACTCTAGATTGGCTACACGGCAGCCCTTGCGCCATGCCATAGCTAGCCCGTCGCC
The DNA here is from genome assembly GCA_018663035.1 of Porticoccaceae bacterium. GTDB lineage: Bacteria > Pseudomonadota > Gammaproteobacteria > Pseudomonadales > Porticoccaceae > HTCC2207. The sequence continues at coordinate 6,447 of JABJEX010000035.1, read as the reverse complement.
GCTAGCTCCATCCGGATTGCTGGTGTACAGATAGGCTTTGCTGGCGCCACCTGAGGCCAAGACCACAGTCTTTGCCTGAAACAGCGAGACCACACCGGTTTTAATATTTAGCATGTAGCAGCCGGTACAGCGTATTTTTCGTGAATTGTTGTCTGCCTGAGTCGTGAGGTCGACAGCGCAGTGATTTTCAAATAGCTCTATATGGGGTGCGGCAATAACCTGATCAACTAGGGTCCCGGTCACTTCTTTACCCGTGGCGTCTGCTGTGTGCAGGATGCGCCTGTGGCTGTGACCACCTTCCTGAGTTAGGTGGTAGTGTTCTTGGTCTGAGTCACGGGTGAAATGCACTCCCTGCTCAATTAGCCAGTTAACCGCTCCGGGCCCATTCTCTACCACAAGGCGAACGGCATCTTCGTGGCAGAGACCAGCGCCGGCTACCAATGTGTCGGCGATATGAGCCTCCGCGCTATCGTCTTTATCGAACACGGCGGCAATACCGCCCTGAGCTAGCCATGAGGCACCGGCCTGCATTGAAGCCTTGCTGATAAGCGCAATGCGAAGATTTTTATCCAGCTGCAGGGCCAGGGTTAAACCGGCAACGCCACTGCCAATAATCAAAACATCGTAGAGATGAGGTTGTTTCATTTTTGAGCCACAAATATTGATCGCAGCATGATAGTATAAGCTCAGAAATCGTGCGACTAATATAGACGAACTTATTGGGCTATTGCTGGTCTTTCTTTGGTGGCCGCTGAAAGTTGAGAATTTTCAACTATAAAAATATAACCCTAGAGTTGGGAAAACGGATTGCTCCATGACGGAAACTAAAGCAGAACCAACTGACCAGCAGTTGGTTGTTAGAGTGCAAAAAGGCGATAAAAGAGCCTTTGATCTTCTGGTTTTAAAATACCAATACAAAGTTCAGGCCATTGTCGGTCGATTTATTCGTGATACCGATGAGGTGGCTGATGTCACCCAAGAGGCCTTCATTAAGGCCTACAGAGCGCTGCCCAGATTTCGAGGTGATAGTCAGTTTTATACCTGGTTATACCGCATTGCAGTTAACACCTCAAAAAATTATCTAGTAGCGCGCAGTCGTCGACCCCCATCTTTTGATGTAGATGTTGGGGATGCCGAGTACTACGCGGGTAGTGATAGACTCAAGGACACTGGTACGCCTGAGAACCAATTGTTTCGCGATGAATTGGAAGCGGTTATTAACCTTGCCATGGAGGATTTACCCGAAGATTTGCGCACTGCCGTAACATTGCGGGAGTATGAAGGCCTCAGTTATGAGGATATCGCTGAGGTTATGGACTGCCCCGTAGGCACTGTAAGATCGAGAATATTCCGCGCTCGAGAGTCGATAGACGTGCGAGTTTTAGATTTAATGGATGGTAATTAAAAGAATGGTGAACCTTTCTGTTAAACGTAGGTCATACCAACAGACTTTTTTGCAACAGAAGAGCGCCGTGAAACAACATTTTAACAACAGCAGCGATATTGGGCTGCGAAACTATATTTTGAAAGAGGCAATTAGATGAGCGACAGCAAAGAGCGGTTGGCAGAATCACTCTCAGCTCTAATGGATGGTGAGACTACTGAGATTGAGTTGCATCGGATCCTCAAAGAAGTAGGAATTGACCAGGGTCAAATAACGGACAGTAAAAGTGTCAGACATACTTGGCATCGTTACCACATGGTTTCTGCTTCTATGGCCGGAGAGCCCGTCAGCCGGCTGGATATGTCTGCTTCTATCTCTGCAGCAGTTGATGCTGAGGGCGCTCATAGAATCCACCCGCTTCAAAAGTTTATGAATTCCACAGGTCGCTTTGCGATTGCGGCCTCTGTTGCCATGGTTGCGGTGCTTGGCGTCCAGCAGCTAAATAGCCCAGATCCCTCAAGCGTAGACGCTATTCAGTTTGCTGAAATGGATATAAATGGCGCAGAGCAAAATAGCGGCCCCGCCATTCAATTCCCCTCTGGCTTTCAGCCTAGCATTCAGGCCCGAACAGTGAGCGCGGGGGGTAATAACAAAACCTCTCAACACCTAGTGCCAGTGGTGCAGGTTCGCAAAGCGGCCAATCAACAGTTTTCAGAAAATGAACTTCGCGCCTATATGGACGATATTATGCTCAAGCATTCTAATAACGCTGCGCTAAACAGTAATCAGGGCATGCTGCCATTTGCTCGGGTTACTAAGAGTGGGGCGAATTCCAATAAAGAGTAATTTGATGTTGTTGAATAAGCGGTTTATAAATTTAAAACTGGCGGCTCTTTTAGCCGCCGTTTTTATGCATGGCTCATTATCAGCGCAACAGATGGAGTCGGCCTATGATCTTATAGCGCGCATGGCCAAGGCATCCAAAGAACTTAGCTACAAAGGTTTATTTACCTACGAGTACCGCGGGCAGCTGCGTAGTGTAAAGGTGGTGCATTTGGTTCGCGAGGGTCAAACCTATGAGCGCATAGTTCACATGGATGGGCCGGAGCGAGAAATAGTGCGCCGAGGCGATCATCTCAGCTGTATGCGCCCCGCAGATATGCTGTTGCGCGGCAGTCCGCTCAGGATTAATGACAGCTATGCCCACCTTGAGGATTATTACGATTTTTATATTCGTGGCAACGCTCGGATTGCCGGTCGAAAGGTAGCGCTGGTCGAGGTGTTACCCAAAGATAAGCTCCGCTATGGCTATATTGTCGCCATCGACAAAGAGACGGGTTTAATGCTGCAGTCTATTTTACTCAGTCAGTCTGGCAAGCCTCTTGAGCGCTTTCAGTATGTGGATATTTCTTTTGTTGCAGACATAGACAGCTTTGAACTCTCCTCAGGTATGGCAGACTCTGAAGATATCGATGTCAATCAATCTGCCTGTTTGGAAAACAATCAAACTACTCAACCAGAGCGTTCCGAATGGGAGCCTCAGTGGTTGCCGCCGGGTTTCGTACTATCTTCCTATCAGCCGGCCGGCGCTGACGGGCAAGAATCTTGGATGTATACCGATGGTCTCGCGGTTTTCTCGATTTTTATTGATTCTAACGAGCAGAGCCGCCAGTTCCCGCCTCTAGATGCCAAGCTAGGTACTACTGTGGCTGTGCTGACTAAAGCCAACTACAACGATCAGCACTACGCTATTTGCGTGGTGGGCGAGATACCTCGGTCTACCGCTAACCAGATTGCCAGCGCTATACGTCCTCTGGCTACTCTGAACAAGCCCTCTGAAGAGGCGCAGGGCAGCTAGATGATTTTTGAAACCGGCACCGTGGTTGCGGTGGAGTCTGACGGTCTCTGGGTTGAGACAATCCAGAAAACAGCTTGCGAGGCCTGTGTAGCCAAAAAAGGCTGTGGTACTCGAGTGCTGTCCAAGCTTACTGGCAAGACCAACCGAATTCGTGTGCTGCTAAATCAACAGCCTGCCGATAGTCTTTCTGTAGGTCAGGACGTCACCATTGCCATCCCTGAAGATGTAATAGTTAAAGGGTCTATGCTGGTTTATTTGTTGCCCGTGGTCTGTGCATTAATCGGCACCTGGGCGGTTGGATCATCAGGTGACCTTTTGGCAATTCTGGGAGCGCTAAGCGGACTGCTGTTTGGTGGTCTAATTGTGAGCCTAAGAAGTAAAAAAACAAGGAACGATTCCCGTCTTAACCCTGTCTTATTTGATATGCCTAGTGATAAGCAAGTATTAGAAATTCTGTAACAGCATTTTATTCGTTAACCTACTGTCGGAGATTGCTCTGTGCTGAAGAAATTCATCGTCGTAATCAGTTTTGTTTTATTAATTGTTTCACCCTCTTATGCCGAATTACCTAGCTTCGCCGATTTGGTGGATGAGGTTTCCCCAGCAGTTGTAAAAATTAATACTGTCACCAACCGAGCCAATCAAAGTAAGCGATTAAATCGTCAGGATCAGCTCCCTGAGCTATTTCGCGATCTATTTGAACAGCGCAACCGTCAACAGCCACCACCGCCAGCGCGCTCCATGGGGTCTGGTTTTGTCATATCTAAAGATGGGTATATTCTGACCAACCATCATGTGGTCGACGGTGCTGACGAGATTCAAGTTCTGTTTGCCGATCGCCATGAGTACAGGGCTGAGATTATTGGCTCCGATCGTCGCTCAGATCTAGCCCTGTTAAAAATTGAGGCAGAAAACCTGCCAGCCCTAGAGTTTGCCGATGCAGATGCGCTGCGTGTCGGTGAGTGGGTGTTGGCCATAGGCTCACCTTTCGGTCTCGATTACTCAGTGACAGCAGGTATTGTCAGCGCGATAGGCCGCAGCATCCCCACTGAAAAAGGTGAAAATTATGTGCCCTTTATCCAGACTGATGTAGCCATTAACCCAGGCAACTCTGGCGGTCCGTTATTTAATTTGGACGGCGAAGTCGTGGGTATCAACTCTCAGATTTATTCTCGCTCAGGCGGCTCTATTGGATTGTCCTTTTCCATTCCCGCCAGCGTGGCATTAGATGTGGTTGCGCAACTCAAATCCGATGGCAGGGTTCAACGCGGTTGGCTCGGTGTAGTCATTCAGGATGTAGACAAGGCACTGGCGGAATCTCTAGAGCTTGGCAAACCACAGGGCGCCTTGATCAATGCAGTCGAAGAGGACGGTCCGGCCGATAGAGGTGGCATAGTGCCGGGCGATGTAATTGTCAGCTTCGATGGTCAGCCAATAGTGAATTCTGGGGATTTACCTCATGTGGTCGGTGGTGTTGCGCCTGGCAGCAAAGTCTCTGTTGAGATCTATCGCGAGGGCAAGCGTAAAACGCTCAATGTTGAGGTTGGTTCTCTGGATAAGAATGCCGACTCGGTGGCCAATAGCGACATTGATAGCAGTGACCGACTGGGTCTGATTACCGCGCCTGTCAGCGATAGCGAGCGTCAGCAACTGCGCCTGCGTGGCGGTATTATGGTGGCTGAGGTGGCTGCTGATTCAGCTGCTGTTAGGGCTGGTCTCCGCACTGGGGACATCATAGTTCAGCTCGGCTATAGCCGCATAGATGATTTAGATGAGTACCGTCAGGTGGTCAAGGAATTGCCTGAAAACACGCCTATAGCCATCCGCTTTTATCGTGGTGGTCAGGCGATATTTAGAACCATCCAGATCGATTGACACCAGGCTTATAGGTCGCTCGATATTCCACCCTGAGTATCGAGCGGCAGAGCCGGTTCTAATAGCCACTGGGCCTTAAATAGGCTAGAATCCGCGGGCATTTTTTAAGGGCAGCGCAAACACCTTGTCAGATCTAAGTCATATCAGAAATTTTTCTATTATCGCCCATATTGATCATGGTAAATCGACCATTGCGGATCGCTTTATTCAACTCTGTGGCGGCCTCAGCGAACGTGAAATGGCCGCACAGGTGTTGGACTCAATGGATATTGAGCGCGAGCGCGGTATTACCATTAAGTCCCAGAGCGTGACCCTGCCGTTCACGGCGGAAGATGGAAAGACCTATCAGCTAAACTTTATCGACACGCCAGGTCATGTCGACTTTACCTATGAAGTCTCGAGATCCCTTGCCGCCTGTGAGGGTGCCTTGCTGATTGTTGATGCCGCGCAGGGAGTAGAGGCTCAGTCTGTAGCCAACTGCTACACCGCCATCGCTCAGGGGCTCGAAGTTATTCCTGTGCTTAATAAAATGGATCTGCCGCAGGCGGAGCCAGAAAAAGTCATTAACGAAATTGAAAATATCATTGGTATTGAGGCTGAGAATGCGGTGCGTTGTAGCGCCAAAACCGGTGCCGGTATCAAAGATATTCTGGAGGAGCTGGTTAAGCAGGTCCCCGCGCCTCAGGGTGATGTAGATGCACCGTTGCAGGCACTCATTATCGATTCTTGGTTTGATAGCTATTTAGGTGTTGTCTCGCTGGTGCGTGTGATGCAGGGCACTCTAAGTACTAAGTCTAAGATTGTGGCTAAGTCTATCGGTAAGGCCCATATGGTGGACAGCGTTGGTGTGTTTACTCCTAAGCGCAAAGAGACCGGTGTGCTAAGAGCTGGTGAAGTAGGCTTTATGGTGGCGGGTATCAAGGATATCCTTGGCGCCCCAGTGGGTGACACCATTACTAACTTCAGCACACTGGACGTTGATCCGCTGCCCGGATTCCAGAAGATAAAACCTCAGGTCTATGCGGGCCTATTCCCTGTGGATTCCGATGATTTTGAAGACTTCCGCGAGGCCCTATCCAAACTGGCTGTCAATGATGCGTCCCTGTTCTATGAGCCAGAGAGCTCAGATGCCTTGGGATTTGGGTTCCGCTGTGGCTTTCTTGGCATGCTACATATGGAGATTATTCAAGAGCGCCTCGAACGAGAGTACGATCTTGATCTGATCACCACGGCACCCACCGTAGTCTATGAGATCCTCACCAGCAAAGGTGAGACACTGTATGTGTCCAACCCCTCCGACTTGCCAGATCCAGGCAATATTGACGAAATG
>JABJEX010000034.1 GCA_018663035.1 Porticoccaceae bacterium | reverse complement strand
TTTTGACCTAAACCTGCAGTATAAAAATACCGCGATTAGCCATTTTTTCTTTAATAAGCACAAGATGAATTTAACTGGCTTTAATGGGATTCCCCATTTGGATACGAATGAAATGGAGCAGTATGTGACTTATGGGTAGTTGGCTTTGCAGATGTTAGATCTGTGGCCAACTTTTACGACCTGAACCACCAGTCTAGTATCCTGAATTTCATAGATTATTCGATAGAGCCCAACACGCACTCGGTATTGCTGCTTATTTGAAAGTTTAAGGCAGCCCTCTGATCTTGGGTTATCTGCCAGTAGATCAATTTGTGCAAGAATGCGCTGCACATCCCGATTGGCAATATTTCTTAAATCCTTAGCTACTGACTTTTTGAAAGTGACTTTATATTTTGCCATGCTTTTTCAAGTCATTAAGTAGAGTTTCGTAGCTCATCTCAGGTTCGTTCACTCTGTCGGTAAAGGCCTGAAGATCTTCCTGGTCCTCAGTTAGATGAACTCGCACTGCTTCGTTGACCAGGTCTGACAGGGACAGGTGGGTCGAAGCGGCTTTGAGCCTTAATGCTTGGTGGATAGCAGGGTCAAAATAGACTGTCGATCTTTTGGATAAATTACTCATGGCGCAATCTTCGTCTAAAAAAGCATTTTAACGTTATAACGTTATAACGCTATAGCGTCAAAAGAGATTCTTTTCACACAGATGGCTTTATAAGAATATTTCTCAATTCGAGTTCTCAGGGCGTCTTAGCGCCGACGCAAGAACCCAACAGTCCCATTCCCCCTAGTTGCCCAGCCCCCCACGGGTTAAACTACCGGCCAGAAAATTAAATCAATAACAACGAATAACTGACTATTAAGGAATCGAACAGTGACTACAGAATTTGATATGAGCGGCAAAGTGGCCATGGTAACCGGGGCATCCAGTGGGTTTGGGGTGCATTTTGCAAAGATTATGGCGGCGCGTGGGGCCAAGGTTGTGGTGGCGGCCCGCCGTGTTGAGCGGCTAGAGGCGCTGGTGGCTGAGATTAAAGCCGATGGCGGTGAGGCTCTTGCTGTGGCTATGGATGTGACTGATTCGGCCTCTATTATTGCGGCATTTGATCAGGCTGAGGCGGCGTTTGGTACTGTGACTATGCTGGCGAATAATGCTGGTGTTGCTCAGGTCAGTAGTGCGCTGAAAATTGGCGAGGATGATTGGGATAGGATGATCGATACTAACCTTAAGGGCGTATGGATTGCAGGTCAGCAGGCGGCTAAGCGCATGATTGCCGCTGGGGTTAGCGGTAGCATTGTAAATACTGCTTCCATCCTGGGCTTGCGGGTGGCCTTTGGTCAGTCTAGCTATAGTGCTTCTAAGGCGGCAGTCATTCAGTTAACCAAGTCTATGGCGTTAGAATGGGCTGGCAAAGGCGTGCGTGTTAACGCGCTGTGCCCGGGTTATTTTTTGACTGAGATGACTGCAGCTGCTTTTGACTCTCCGGAGGCTCAGGCTTACCTGAATTCCTCTCCCGCGGGCCGCCCAGGTGATATGGACGAGATGACTGCACCGTTTTTATTGTTAGCCAGTGATGCTGGTTCCTATCTGCATGGCATTGCATTGCCTGTAGATGGCGGTCAGTGTATTGGTCGTATGTAAGATTGTTTAATACCAAGATAGGAAGGCTATGAGCTTAGAAGATAATCGACGGGAATATGATTACGGTAATTTAAGCCGTGGGTCGTTGGCGGGTGATCCGTTTGCTCAGTTTACCCTGTGGATGAATCAGGCGATCGATGCCCAGGTGCAGGATCCTACAGCTATGTCTGTGGCGACTGTAAGCGCGGAAGGTAAGCCATGGCAGCGCATGGTATTGTTGAAAGGGTTTGATGCTCGGGGCTTTGTGTTTTACACCAATATGGGCAGCCGCAAGGCTCAAGAGATTGAGGCTAATGCCCAGGTAAGTCTGCATTTTCCTTGGTTGCAGTTGGATCGACAGGTGATTGTTGGTGGGCGCGCTGAGCGCTTATCGACGGATGAGGTCATGAGGTACTTTATCAGCCGCCCCAAAGAGAGCCAGCTAGCAGCCTGGGCTTCTAAACAAAGCAGTCGGATTAATTCCCGTCAGGCGCTGGAAACTCAGTTTGCTCGGATAAAAGAGAAGTTTGCCAAAGGTGATATCCCTCTGCCGGATTTCTGGGGTGGCTATCGCGTGGTGCCTGAGGAAATTGAGTTTTGGCAGGGGGGTGAGAGCCGCCTCCATGATCGCTTTAGTTACAGCCGCAATGGCGGCGACTGGCAGATCGATCGACTGTCGCCCTGATGGCTAGTACTTAATTCCTGTCACAATAAAGCACCGGTCTCCAGCCGGTGTTTTTACATTCACCTCATCATAAATAGTTTTGCCGATCAGTGCCTGAGCCATGGGTGAGTCAATACTGATCCAGTTGAGTTTGGGGTCGATCTCATCGGCGCCCACAAGTCGGTAGGTTTGTTCGCTGCCAGTTTCGTCATCCTCCACTGTTACCCAAGCGGCAAAGAACACCTTAGATAGGTCTCTGGGTTTGTCTTCGACAATGGTGGCATCTTCCAAGCGCTTGGTAAGGTAACGTACGCGGCTATCAATTTCTCTCAGACGGCGCTTTCCGTAGATATAGTCGCCATTCTCTGAGCGATCACCATTTTTAGCGGCCTCATGCACTATTTGGGTTACCTGTGGGCGCTCTACCTTCCATAGCTGTCTTAGCTCAGCGCGCATTTTGGCGGCGCCTTCGCTGGTAATATAGGGTGAGCTTTTGGGGCGTGGCGGGCGATAGCGACCCATGTTAGTCCTTGGCCTCAAGTTCAAACACATCTTGGTAGAAAGCCAGTTCTGCCTCCATAGCGCGGATAATATTGTTGGCCTTTCTGAAGCCATGGCCCTCATCGGGGAAGGTGACATACTCCACCTTGATACCCTTATCCTCGATCAGCTTAACCATCATCTCGGCTTGATTGGGGGGTACTACTTTGTCCTCCAAGCCCTGCAAGAAAATTACGGGACAATTAAGACCTTTAGCATGATGAATAGGTGAGCGCTGAATATAGATGTCTCTGCGCTCCGGATAGGGGCCAATGAGTCTATCTAGGTAGCGTGATTCAAATTTATGGGTATCAGTGGCCAGGGTTTCCAGATCGCCAATGCCATAGAGGCTGGCGCCAGCTTTAAAGGTGTCTGTGAAAGTCAGTGCAGATAACACTGTGTAGCCGCCGGCACTGCCGCCGCGAATAAGGCAGCGCTGTGGGTCAATTTTTTGCTGTCCGGCCAGATACTCAATAGCGTATTGGGTATCTTCTACATCTTTAACGCCCCAAGCATTGGTTAGCGCCTGCCGATAGTCTCGACCGAAGCCGGTACTGCCACGGTAGTTAATATCGATCACCGCAAAACCGCGATTAGTCCAAAACTGAATCTTAAGGTTTAGGCCGCTGGTGGTTGCTCCTGTTGGTCCGCCATGGCACAGGACGATCACCGGGGGCAGCCTGTCCGCTGGTCCGCAGAAGTTTTTATTGGTGGGCGGGTAGAAAAACCCATGTACCTGTTCGCCATTGGCGCTGGGGAAAAACAGTGACTCAGGCTGAGCTATATCAGTCTCGTCTAGGTCGAGGGTCGAGGGCGCATAAATAGATTTCACCTGGCCATCGCGATCTATACCAACAATCTGATTCGCTAGTGCAGCTGCACCGGCCACCATATAGAGGCGTCCCTGATGACAGCAGGCTGCTTCTAGGCTGCTGTAGCGGTTCTCTGCTTCCGTTAACTCGCCACTGGGGATATCAATAAATCCGCTGTGCCACTGCCCCTGATCAGTCCACAGGCAGCCAATGGTATTGGTATCGATAAAATCATAGGTACTCATACCAAATTGCCACAGGGGCGTAGCAAATTCTGCATCCTTGGTTAGCACGGGCAGACCACTGGCGCTGCAGATATTCCACCAGTTGTTTTTATCTGAGACATAGAAGAGTTGGTTATCTGGCGACCAACTGGGCTGAAAGATCGCCTGAGACCCATCGCCGCCTGCTACCAAGCATAATTCAGCAAGGCCATTCTCTGACAGCTCGGCCTGCCAAAGCTGGGTGCTGTCCCAGGGCATATCGGGATGTTGCCACTGAATCCAGCACAGTTTTTTGTTATTAGGGCTAATGCGTGGATAGGCATAAAAGTCGGCACCGCTCGCTAATATGCTGAGTTCTCCGCTGGCAATATTAATAGCGGCGATAAAGTTTTCTGGTTCGCGGTCTTGGTGATGTTTTTCACCTACGGCAATCAGCTGTTGTTGCGTTGCGTTGAGCACCAAGTCGGCAAAGCGTAGCCCCGGTTCGGTGATGGCTTTAGGTTCTGAATCGACCTCAAGATCTAGGTGGTAGATACACTGGTCTGCTGCATTGACAAAATACAGAGAAGTTTCGTCCGCCACATAGGCCATGCCACCATATTCATGTACTTTACTGTGATGACTGTAGGGGGGCTTTAACAGGTCGCGGATTTTTCCATCGCTACCTCGGCACATAATCACGCTGCGCCCAGCATCCCAGGGGCGTCCTTCTACCCAAAAAAGGTTATCACCCTGAGATTGCAAAAAGTTGAGGCTGGGTGCGGCTCTGGTAATCAGTTCGGCACTGATCACTGAGGGCCAGCTGCCAAAGACCTGGGTTGTTTTAGCCATTTTAGCCACCAGCCAATTTTACGCTATGGCCGAGCTTTTCTAATTCGGCTTTAAGTGTATCGCGATGATCGCCTTGAATTTCAATAATGCCGTCTTTAACAGTGCCACCCGTAGAGCATTTTTGTTTGAGCTTTTTGGCCATGGTTTTTAAGTCTGCATCATTGAGATCAAAGCCACTGATAGTGGTGACACCTTTGCCTTTACGGCCGCTGGTTTCTCGGCGGAGCCGCAATATGCCATCGCCCTCGTAACTGCGGCTGGTGGTTTTTGGTTCTTTAATGCGACCAATCTCGGTGGAGTAGACCAGTCTAGATTCTTTGTTGTTCATAATTCTGATGCTTAATTTTCTAAAAGAATTTTACCAATATGCTGGTTGGTTTCCATTAATGCGTGGCCCTTGGCGGCGTCGGCTAAAGCAAAGCGGCTATGGATCATAGGCTTAAACTTACCATCAGCGATTAATGGCCAAACCTGAGATTTTACGCCAGCGGCAATACGCGCTTTACTTTCTAGGGGCTGAGCTCGCAGGGTTGAGCCTGTTAATACCAGCTGCTTTAGCATGAGTGGCATTAGGTCCAGCTGAACGTTGGAGCCGCGCAAAAAGGCAATATTCACAATTCTCGCTTTGGGGGCGCAGGCGGCAAAATTCTGTTGTACATAGTCACCACCCACCATATCTAGAATAACGTTGACACCACTACCGGTAATGTCTTGGCAGGCTGCCACAAAGTCCTGTTGGTGATAGTTAATTGCTTTGACGGCACCCAACTCTTCACAGACAGCACATTTTTTATCACTACCAGCAGTGGCTATAACATTCACACCCATAGCACTGGCCATCTGAATAGCAGTGGTGCCAATACCGCTGGCGCCACCGTGCACCAGCAACCATTCTCCAGCCTTAAGTGCGGCACGCTCAAACAGGTTATGCCAGACAGTAAAGCAGGTTTCAGGCAGAGCGGCGGCATCGGAGAGGTCGAGCCCCTGCGGAATTGGCAGGCACAGGGAATCATCTGCTACTGCATATTCGGCATAGCCTCCACCGGCCAATAGAGCACAGACCTTATCTCCAGCTTTCCACTGAGTAACGGCCTCGCCTACAGCCACCACAGTGCCGGACACTTCGAGGCCGGGAATATCAGTGACTCCTGGAGGCGGTGGGTAAAAACCCATCCGCTGGAATACATCGGGGCGATTTATCCCAGCTGCTGCAACTTTGATTAGCACCTGTGCGGCAGTGGGTTCTGGCAATGGCCTAGATGTGGCTTGCAGCACATCTGACGCGCCGGGCTGGGTGATTTCGATGCTGGTTTGGGTCATTAGTGGCACTCTTTGTTTTATAAGCAGAGTGTAGCCTTTTCTCTAGGCCAGCTACAGTCATGATTAAGCCCCAGATCTAGTGCTCAATGCTTTCAGTCGAGCCCATAGTCGTCCATCAATCGCGGCTAAGCCCAAGCCGATAATGGCCATGCCCGCAAAGTATCTGCCATAGAGTTGTTCATCGAGAACGAGCCAGCCTAGAAAGTTGGCTGTGACTGGCACCAGAAACGTCACCAGCACCACGTTAGTAGCACCAGAGGATTCAAGAATGCGAAAGAACAAAATATAGGCCAGCGCAGTTGAAAAAACGGCGAGACAAAGAATTGATAACCAGACATAGGTGCTAGGTGCGGCGAGCTGAAAAGGGCACTCGAGTATCAGCACTAAAGGTAGCAGTATCACAGTAGAGGCCGTCACCTGTCCGGCTGCAGTATAAAACGGGCTGACACCCATGGTTTTAAAGCGCCGCCCAAATACTGTGGCGCAACCATAGGAGAGTGCGGCACCTATGATCGCCAGCTGGGCCAGAGTGCTTTTGTCCATATCGAAGCCAAGCTCTAATAGGGAGGAGGGGCCAATTAAAACAATTACCCCTATAAGCCCAGCCAACACACCCACCACTTTTTGGGCTGACATATGCTCATCAGCAAGAAATACGCCGGCAATTAGAACAGTAAATAGTGGTGTGGCCGCATTAATTATAGAGGCTAGTCCTGCACCAATATGAGTCTGCCCCCAGACAATAAGTGAGAAGGGTATGGCGTTGCTAACCAGCCCCATAACGAAGAATGCTCGCCACAGCGCTGGCGATCTAGGAAATTTATAACCGGAAAAAAACGCTATACCCCAGAGTGTGATAGCGGCGAGACCCACTCTAAGCAGCACTATGGTTAGGGGAGGGAGCTCAGTAACGGCGACACCAATAAAGAAAAACGAACCGCCCCACAAAAAGGACAGTAGCAATAACATTGCCCAGTCTGATGCGCTCATACGTTGGTTAATCATAATCAGCCCTTGTTATCGAGGTGCTATTTTTATTATTGGGTTCTTGTCGCCAACACCTTGAGGCCGAGAATCAGCATAGCACCGCCAGTTACTCTATCAATCCAGTGGCCCATGCGATGGAATTTGCTGGTCACCTGTGGTTTTGACAGTAGCAGGGTTAGAAATGAAAACCAGGCTAGCTGCAGAACCATCATCCACAGGCCATAGATTAGTAGATGCTGCGCTGGTGTGTCCTGAGAGAGAACGATGGTAAATAGCGAGACAAAGTAAATAGGCGCTTTGGGGTTTAATGCATTACACAGAAAACCCATGCCCAATATTTTTAGGCTGGAGTTAGCCTGAGTAGGTTCGAGCTGCCCCTGAATGTTGGTGCTGGCTCTAGCTCTAAGGCCAGTAATGCCAAGGTAAACTAGGTAGCCGCCTCCCAGTAATTTGATACCCCATAGAGCAGAGGAGGAGTTGGCGATAACAGCGGCTAAGCCTAGTGAGGAGTAAAGTATATGTACCGACAGTCCCAGTGCTATACCCGCACTTGAAAGTTGCCCTGCCCGCCGACCATTGGATAAGGTTTGTTGAGATACCAGCACAAAATCTGGCCCCGGTGATGCCGCCGCCAATAGGTGGACTGAGGTGATAAGAAGTAGGCCCTGAGTAAGATCCATGATTTTCTCTACTGTGTGCTCTGCACTGCATAATAGTCAATTGAACTATTACTGCATACAATAAACTGAATGATCCGGTGAAAGGCAAACCTAATGGTAGAAGTATCTCTGAGAGAAAAAATCTATCGAGTGATATTTGGCACTGATACGCCTGCGGGCCAGTATTTTGACATCACGTTGATTTATCTGATCTTGCTAAGTGTGCTAGCGATTATTTTAGATTCCATTGAGTCAATTAATGCAGGTTATGGTGTCTGGCTTTTCCGTCTAGAGTGGTTTTTTACGCTACTTTTCTCCGTTGAATATATTTTGCGGATTTATTCTTCTCCCAAACCGCTGCGGTATATTTTCAGCTTCTATGGGTTGGTGGATTTACTATCGATCGTGCCAACCTATTTGGCCCTGTTATTCCCTGGCGCAAATTACTGGCTAGTGATTCGTTTGCTAAGGGTTTTGCGGATCTTCCGAGTGCTCAAACTGGTTCGCTATCTGTCGGAGGCAAATGTTTTGTTGCGCTCTATGTATGCATCGCGGCGTAAAATTTTTGTCTTTTTTACCGTGGTATTAGTACTCAGCATAATATTTGGCAGTCTAATGTTTTTTGTTGAGGGCCCAGAGAATGGCTTTACTAGTATCCCCCGCAGTATCTATTGGACAATTGTGACCATCACCACTGTGGGATACGGTGATATTACCCCCCAGACAGCTATGGGGCAGGTAATAGCTACCATGGCTATGCTTACAGGCTACTCGATT
>JABJEX010000033.1 GCA_018663035.1 Porticoccaceae bacterium | reverse complement strand
GGTATTGGGGCTGTCGGAATCCCTACAAAATTCATGGCTGTGGGTGTTGCTGGGTATTGGTGCTGCATTGATCGGTTTTCGTGAGGCGCGATTTAGATCTGCGAAATTTGCCTATTTGGTTGACCAGTATATGCTGCGCCTGCCGGTTGTCGGCCGGATTATCTACAACTCAATTATTGCGCGATTCTCTCGCAGTCTAGCTACCACTTTTTCTGCAGGTGTCCCTATTGTGGATGCGCTGACATCGGTCGCCGGCGCTGCTGGCAACCGCCTGTATGCCAACGCCATACTAGAGGTACGAGATGAGGTGATGACTGGAATACAGCTTCAGCAGGCAATAAAAACTCGCAAACTATTCCCAACGTTACTGCATCAGATGGCGGCCATTGGTGAGGCGTCGGGGGCCCTTGATGAAATGCTTGAAAAGGCGGCTACACTATGAGGAAGCAGTAGATAATTCAGTAGACAACCTTACCAGCCTGTTGGAGCCAATGATTATGGCGGTGCTGGGAGTGCTGGTGGGCGGCCTGCTCATTGCTATGTACTTACCAATATTTCAGCTCGGCAACGTTGTATAGTATGATCCCAGCGTTTGCTGGGTTCCTCTGTTATTGAGCAAGAGGCCTCGTAAAATCATCAGGGAATGCACAGTATGGAAATCGATTTAGGACTCTCTCAATCAGGCCTAGCTGGGATCGGATTTTTATTTGGCCTGGTTCTGGGAAGCTTTTTAAATGTGGTGATACTGCGCCTGCCAATTCAGCTAAATAGCGATTGGCGACGCGACTCAAGGGATTTTCTCGGGCTTGAGCCAGAATCCGTAGATCAGGTAACCATAGCCAAGCCAGCATCACGCTGCCCAGCCTGCGGTGCTGCTATCAAGCCGCAACATAATATTCCTCTGTTTAGTTTTTTGTACTTAAAAGGCCGCTGTAAAGCATGTTCTGCGCCTATCTCTCTGCAATACCCCCTAGTGGAACTGCTGGCTGCTTTGCTGGCAGCGTTTTTTGTCTACCAGTATGGACTGAGTATTACCACCCTCTATAGCCTGTTGTTCTCCTATAGCCTGCTGGTACTTACAGGCATAGACCTTCATGAAAAGCTTTTACCCGACCAGATTACTCTGCCCCTGCTGTGGCTAGGTCTTTTTGCCAATCTTAGCGGGACTTTTGTCAGCCTTGACGAGGCAGTTGTGGGAGCCATCGGGGGTTATCTTTCATTGTGGTTGGTATTTTGGAGTTTTAAATTGATCACTGGCAAAGAGGGTATGGGGTACGGCGACTTTAAATTACTTGCCGCTCTGGGCGCCTGGATGGGCTGGCAAATGCTGCCGCTAATCATTCTGATTTCCACAGCAGCCGGAGCTATCATCGGTGTTGCGGGAATTATTTTTGTCGGTCGCAACAAAGAGATGCCTATTGCCTTTGGCCCCTTTCTGGCGGCCGCTGGTTGGATTGCCTTTGTCTGGGGTGATAAGATTCTAAGCAGTTATTTGGGCTTATTTAACCTATAAGCGACATCACTTCGACCCAGAGAATAAATGTGAAAAAAGACCCTTTGATAGTCGGCCTGACTGGCGGTATTGGCAGTGGTAAGAGCACAGTTGCCGAGCTATTTACAGCTCTGGGTATTCAATCCGTAGATGCAGACCAAGCATCACGCGCTGTGGTCGAGCCCGGGGCACCGGCTCTGGCGAGTATTAAACAGTATTTTGGTCCTGTGGCCGCGCAGCTAGGCGCCGAGATACTACTCCCTGATGGACAGCTAAATCGCCCCACTCTGCGAAGGATTATATTCTCTGATCCTGCTCACAAACAGTGGCTTGAAGCACTGCTCCACCCCTTAATTCGGGACTGGATTGTTACTCAGCTTCAGGCTGCTACCAGTGACTATGTAATTCTTGAATCACCACTGCTCTTTGAAACTGATCAGCACCTGCTAGTGGATGCAACAGTGTTGGTTGATGTGCCAGTTGAGCTTCAGATTCAACGAGCCTCTGCTAGAGATGACAATGAACCGGCAGAGATCCAGAGTATCATTGCAGCCCAGTTGCCGAGACAGGCAAAGCTCAAGAAAGCAGAGCATGTGGTAGATAATTCAGGGGATATAACCGCCCTTGCGCCAACAATTTTAACGCTGCACCAGCAGTTACTAGAGCTAGCCAAGCAGAAATCTGAACAGTCCGAGACAACCGAGTAGCCCTATGAAAACAACCAACCTGCAATGCCCTAGCTGCAAAGCCAATGTGGAGTGGAGCGATAAATTCCCCCATCGACCCTTTTGCTCGCAACGCTGTCAGCAGATCGACTTCGGGGACTGGGCCACTGAGAGCTACAGTATTGCTGGAGAGGCAGTATTAGACCCAGAATTAATGGGTCAAGAGTCGCTAGATGAGCATTGAGGCGAGCCTATCCAAGATAGGCTGATTAGCTGCAGGAAACTGGTACTGGCTGTTCTCGACGAGCAGCGTTTTGAGTTCCACCCATTGCCACAGCTGCCCTTCCATTCCCTGCGGTTGGCCCTGAAAATCATCGACTTGCCAGATATCTAAGAGCACCTGTTTATCGCTGTAGTCATGGGAAACCTGCATCAGGGGCGAAGCCACTGTGACACTGATTGCTAACTCTTCATAAAGCTCTCTTTCGAGAGCCTGATTAGCTTGCTCGCCCGGATCGACTTTACCGCCGGGAAATTCCCAAAACCCTCCCTGATGAACGTGATCTGGGCGTTTCGAAATTAAAATGGCGTCTGCGTCGCTGTTATAAATGACCGCGGCTACCACATGGATACGCTTCATGACTGAATACCTTTTAGGTTCGGTACTCGGCATTTATGCGCACATATTCGTAGGTCAGATCTGTGGTCCAGACAGTCTCCCGCGCCTCACCACGATTGAGCGACACTAAGATTTCTATATCCTCAGGTTGCATTGCCTGTTGGCCAGCTTGCTCTGTGTAACCCGCCGCTCTGCCACCCTGCTCAGCTATAAGTACGGCGTTAAGCCTCAGCTGCACCTGACTAACATCTAGCGCCTTCACTCCGGCACGCCCAATAGCTGCTAGTATTCTTCCCCAATTGGGGTCTGAGGCTGCCAGCGCTGTTTTTACCAGAGGTGACTCGGCAATACAGTAGGCTACAGCTAGCGCCTCCTGAGTATCTGCCGCCGATTCTACAACCACAGAGACAAACTTACTGGCACCCTCACCATCTCGAATTATGGCCTGAGCCAGCTCTATAAAGACTTGACTAAGCTGTTCTACAAAATACTCAAAAGACTGCTCATCAATGACCACATCGCTGGCACCTGTGGCAACCAGCATAATCGAGTCATTAGTAGAGGTGTCGCTATCCACGGTGATTCGATTAAAGGATTTGTCGGTCGCCAGCCTCAGTGCTCTGTGCAGTAGTTCAGTATCCACAACGGCATCTGTTGCTACGTAACCCAGCATTGTCGCCATATTGGGCTTGATCATACCCGAACCTTTGGATATGCCGGTGATTGTGACGGCCCCCTGATTTGTTTGGTAAATCAGACTGGCTCCCTTGGGTCGGGTATCCGTGGTTAGAATACCCTGAGCAGCCTCAGCCCATCCCTGTTCCGAGAGTTTATTAAGTGCACTGGGAATAGCTGCCAGCAACTTATCCATCGGCATAGGCTCGCCGATTACACCAGTTGAAAAAGGCAGTACCTGATTAGCGGCAAGGCCAGCAGCCGCGGCCAGAGACTCACAGCTTTGCTTGGCATCTATTAGTCCCTGCTCACCAGTGCCAGCGTTGGCATTGCCGGTATTGGTCAGCAGATATCTAGGCTCAGCTTCACCCATATGTTGTTTGCAGAGGCTGACCGGTGCTGCGCAAAAGGCATTTTGGGTAAATAGCCCTGCCACAGTACTTCCCTCAGCAATTTCCATCACCACGAGATCTGCTCGACCAGGTGTTTTAATGCCAGCACTGGTGGTACCCAGTCTAAAACCAGTTACTGGGTGCATTATTGGAAACTCTGAATTACCTGTAGCCATTACTGAATTTTTCCATGACATTGTTTATATTTTTTGCCTGATCCACAGGGGCAGGCGTCATTGCGGCCCACCTTCGGCCCAGGTCGCTGAATAGGCTGCTGCCCATCTGGCCCTTTGGAGCCTGAATCATTATCTAGAGCTGCTGCCTGCGCATGCTGGTATTCGCGATTTTTTTGCTCGTCGCGACGCTGCTGCTCGAGACGCTCCATATCTTCTCTGGTAGCCACTTCTAGATGGCTGAGATAGCGAATGGTTTCATATTTAATATTGTCTAGCAGACTTTCAAAAAGGGCGAATGACTCTCGCTTGTATTCCTGCTTGGGATTTTTCTGAGCGTAAGCACGCAGACCAATTCCTTGGCGCAATTGGTCCATGCTAGCAAGATGCTCTTTCCAGAGGTTATCCAGTATCTGTAACATAATCTGGCGTTCAACTTCGCGCATCTGCTCGCCAACATGAGCATAGCGCTGCTCATAAGCGGCCTGTACCTGCGCAATTATTTTGTCGCGCAACACCATTTCCTCAAGGCGATTATCTTCATCTAGCCACTGCTGAACTGGAATATTAGTCGCAAAATCTCTGGCAAGGGCTTTTTCTAGACCTTCGATATCCCATTGCTCTTCAAGACTCTGGGGCGGTATAAAACCGCTGATGCAGGAGTCCACAACATCTTCACGTACATTGGTAATCACCTCAGAGATGTCTTCATCTTCTAACAGGTCATTGCGCTGCTGATAGATCACCTGACGCTGGTCGTTGGCTACGTCGTCGTATTCCAACAGATGTTTACGAATATCAAAATTACGCCCCTCAACCTTACGCTGGGCCTTAACAATGGAGTTGGTGACCATGCTGTGTTCGATTGCGTGGCCGTCATCCATACCTAGACTTCGCATCATATTCTTTACGCGATCTGATGCAAAAAGTCGCATCAGAGGATCTTCCAGTGACAGATAGAACCTCGAAACACCAGGATCACCCTGACGCCCTGAGCGACCGCGCAGCTGATTGTCGATACGACGGGACTCGTGACGTTCGGTAGCTATTATGTGCAAACCACCAGCTTCGATCACAACTCTGTGGCGCTCTTCCCAGTCAGCTTTTACCTCTGCAATTTTGGCGTCTGTATCGTTACCCTTTTCTTTGAGCTCTTTGAGTTCGGCCTCAAGGTTACCACCTAGTACAATATCTGTACCGCGACCCGCCATATTGGTCGCAATGGTCACAGCGCCGGGGCGACCGGCATTAACGATGATATTAGCTTCTAGCTCGTGCTGTTTTGCGTTGAGCACGCTGTGCTTGATCTTGGCTTTTTTAAGCAGGCCCGAGAGCAGCTCTGAGGCTTCTACCGACGCAGTACCCACCAACACTGGTGCGCCAGAATCAACAATCTCTTTAATATCCTCGATAGCAGCCTGAAATTTCTGTTCCTGACTTAGATAAATAAGATCATTGAGGTCTTTGCGCTGAACCTGCACATTGGTTGGGATAACCATCACCTTAAGACCATAAATCTGGTGGAATTCGTAGGCTTCGGTATCCGCGGTACCGGTCATACCGGCCAGCTTTTGGTAGAGACGGAAATAATTCTGGAAGGTCGTAGACGCCAGCGTCTGGCTTTCCTGCTGAATGTTGAGTCCTTCTTTTGCTTCAATCGCCTGGTGCAGACCTTCCGACAGTCGTCTGCCGGGCATGGTGCGGCCTGTGTGTTCGTCAATCAGCACGGCTTCACCCTGCTCAACAATATATTCCACATCTTTATGAAATAGATAATGAGCTCGCAAAGCTGAATGCAGGTGATGAACTAGCCCTAGGTTAGATGCCTGGTAGAGGCTGTCATCTTCATCCAGCAGGCCTTCCTTAATAAGAATTTCTTCGACCTTTTGGTGACCATCTTCGGTTAGGTCAACGCCGCGGGTTTTTTCATCGATAATAAAATCACCGACCAACTCGGCGCCCTCTGACTCTTCCGAACTTACCTCTTTATCGGTCTGGGGGGCAAGCTTAAGCGCAATACTGTTCATAGTCTTGTAGAGCACTGAACTGTCCTGAGCAGCACCAGAGATAATCAATGGCGTTCGCGCTTCATCGATCAGAATGGAATCGACTTCATCAATAATCGCAAATGCTAAACCTCGCTGGGATTTGTCTTCCAGACGGAGCGCCATATTGTCGCGCAGATAGTCAAAGCCAAACTCGTTGTTGGTGCCATAGGTTATGTCAGCAGCATAGGCCTGCTGACGAGTAGATGGTTTTAGTTCAGCCTCTTCATCTGGGTTGAGCCTGAAAGAGTTGGCTGTCTCTGGGCCCTGATATGATTGGATAACGCCCACAGAAAGTCCAAGCGCCTGATAAAGTGGTGCCATCCACTGAGCATCGCGCTTAGCCAGATAGTCGTTTACGGTAATGACATGTACCCCAGTGCCGGGCAGCGCATTGAGATATGCTGCTAGAGTAGCAACCAATGTCTTACCCTCACCGGTGCGCATCTCGGCAATTTTTCCCTGATGCAATGTAATACCGCCGATCATCTGGACGTCGAAGTGACGCATACCCATCACCCGACAGGAGGTCTCTCTAACGACCGCAAATGCATCTGCGAGCACATCGTCTAGCGTTTCGCCTGTAGCTAAGCGCTCTCTTAAAATACCGGTCTGCGCTCGTAGGTCAGCGTCTGATAGCGACTGAAGACCTTCTTCTAATGCATTGATTTTATTGACCGTTTTACGCATTTTGCGTATTTCTCGGTCATTGCTGGTGCCAAATATTTTTTTCAGGATATTACCAAACATTACAATTTTCCATAGACAAAAACAAAACAATCAAAGGGTCAGTTATACCCTCCAGAATAGACTAGTTTCTGTATTGAATCAGCGGGGGGTACGGCGGATATAGGAGGCGGGGTCGACGGTGCGACCATTCTTGAATACTTCGAAATGCACATGGGGGCCGGTTGAGCGACCGGAACTACCCATCGTGGCGATAATGTCGCCCTTCTTAACAATGGCGCCCAGTTCAGCGACATTTTTTTCGTTGTGAGCGTAACGAGTAACAAAACCATCACTGTGGTTAAGTTCAACCATCATTCCGTAGCCGCTTCGCTCTCCAGACCAGGTTACTACTCCAGAGGCCACTGCAATAACATCTGCGCCCTGTCTGCCAGCAAAATCTACGCCAGCATGCCAGCGTTGGTCACCGTGAAAGGGATCAGTGCGCATGCCGTAGGGAGAAGACATCCAGCCTTTGGTAATAGGTCTACCGGCTACCATATGTTCGGTCTTTAGCCTGTTGTCAGACAACATAGACTGCAATACCTGTAGCTGAGACTCGCGACTGTCAAGACTACTCTCGAGTCGCGCAAATAGGGTACCCAGCTCTTCCTGCATATCCATAGACTTTGCAGACTCTTTGACGAGCTTGGTATCAGGACCACCCAGCCCCGGCGCCACCGAGAAGTCGAATTCACCATCTTCCAGACTGGCGATCTGCGTAAGCTGTTCGCCCAGTGCATCCAGGCGCACCAGTCTCGAGCGCATCTGTGCCAACTTAAGGGTCATGGCTGTAACCGAGTCAGCTACCTGTTCGCGGCTGGCATCAAGTTCACTGCGCTGCTCGACAAGTTGGTGCTGCATCTCGTTGATACTGTTATCAAAGAGTATTTCCCAACGACCATCAGCAATCTTAACGCCCAGGAAAGTGCCAGCCGCCACCGGAATACCCAGTAGCAACACAGACAGCAAACCTTTGGCCCAGCTGTTAAGGCTAAGCGTTCTAACCCTATCTGCTCGACTGTTGATAAGAATTATTTTCACTGGAGGTTAATACCCTGTCTCACCTGTTATTAGAGTTTTTAGCTCGCCTGGATATACGCAATGGGAACGTCCTGGGGATTGTCGATAAATGTTACGACTTCCCAGGCATCTGTATCAGCAATTAGCGCTCTCAATGAAGCGTTGTTAAGTGCGTGGCCTGATTTATGAGCCTCGAACTCGCCGATCAGACTATTTCCCAGTAGATAGAGGTCACCAATGGCATCCAAAATCTTATGTTTGACGAATTCATCCTCATAGCGCAGGCCATCTTCGTTTAAAATCTCGAACTCGTCTACCACAATGGCATTCTCTAAACTGCCCCCACGAGCCAAACCTTTGGAGCGCAGATATTCAAATTCGTGCATAAAGCCGAAGGTTCTGGCTCGACTGACTTCTTTAACGAAGGAGGTACTGGAAAAGTCGATACTCGCGTTCAAGGCCTGATGTTTGAATACTGGATGATCAAAGTCAATGGCAAAATTAACTTTAAATCCATTAAAGGGCTTAAAGGTGGCGACTTTGTCGTCCTGCTTTACAGTGACCGGCCGTTTGACGCGGATAAATTTCTTTGGTGCATCCTGCTCTAGGATACCAGCGGATTGAAGTAAAAATACAAAGGGGCCGGCACTGCCATCCATAATCGGAATCTCTGGTGCCGACACATCTATAAGGATATTGTCGATGCCCAGACCAGCAAGAGCAGAGAGTAAATGTTCGATTGTAGAGACACGCACATCCCCATTCATAAGGGTTGTGGACAATGTAGTGTCGCCAACATTTTCTGCCTTGGCGACAATTTCCACCATGGGATCCAGATCAGTGCGCCGGAAAACAATACCGCTGTCCGGCTCTGCAGGATGGAGGGTTAAATATACTTTTTCGCCGGTGTGGAGACCCACGCCAGTAGCACGTATTACGTTTTTCAACGTGCGTTGCCTAATCATCACTACACCTTTGATTTATAAGGCGCAGATATTAACAGACAAGCCCCCCATCACCAAGATTTTAAAATCTGAGGCGTGATGACGGAGGGCGGTTTAGCCAGTTATCTAGAGGCTAAAAACTAGTCGGCCTGTTTGCGCAAAAAGGCTGGCACATCCAGATAATCCATTTCTGGATCTGGCTGAGCATCAATTTTACGCGCTGTCGCATCACCGCTTACAATACTGGTATTGCGGCGATTAACAGTGGGCTTATCGAGACGATTGTAATCAATATCACCGCCTATCTTGCGCGGCGGCTGATTATCCACAACTACACCTCTAGGGCCAGTTTTAGCACCTGGAGCACGCAGACCTGTTGCTACCACAGTAACGCGCAGCTGATCTTCCAGCTCAGGATCAAACACACTGCCGACAATAATTGTGGCATCTTCATCGGCAAACTCGCGAATAGTGTTACCCACATCTTCGAATTCACCCAGAGTCAGGTCGTAACCGCTGGTAATATTAACCAGAATACCTTTGGCACCCTGCAGGTTGATATCTTCCAGCAGAGGGCACTTGATTGCGCCTTCAGCTGCCACCATGGCGCGATCAACACCGCTGGCCTCACCTGTGCCCATCATGGCCATACCCATCTCGGACATTACTGTGCGCACATCGGCGAAATCCACATTGATAAGACCGTCTAGCAGGATTAGATCAGTAATCCCCTGAACTGCGCCAAATAGAACATCATTAGCCTGTTTAAAGGCATTGAGCACTGTCATATCTTTGCCCAGAACCTGGAGCAGCTTCTCGTTGGGGACAATAATTAACGAATCAACGCGCTCTTTAAGCTGAGCTATGCCCTCATCGGCAATCGCCATGCGCTTGCGACCTTCAAAAGAGAATGGGCGGGTAACAACACCCACGGTCAAAATACCCATCTGCTTGGCCACTTCAGCGATTACTGGTGCACCACCAGTACCAGTACCACCACCCATACCGGCGGTAATGAACACCATATCTGCACCCTCTAGCACCTGAGCAATACGCTCTTTGTCTTCCAGAGCAGCCTGACGTCCTACTTCAGGATTGGCTCCGGCACCCAGACCTTTGGTCAATGTGCCGCCAAGTTGCAATACAGTGGCATTTTCCAGGTCGTTGAGTGACTGGGCGTCAGTATTGGCGCAGATAAAGTGCACGCCATCAATATTACTGTTCATCATGTGGCGAACTGCGTTACCACCGCCGCCGCCAACGCCAACTACTTTGATTTCTGCATTCTTTGGAATGCTGTCTACTAGTTCAAACATAGGTTTCCCCTTTTTGCGCCTCACAATTAAAAATCATTTTTACCGCCGTTAACTCAACGGCAGCGTTACTTACACACCACTCTGAATCCAACTTTTAAAGCGGCTCAGAGCACCGCCGGTTTTTGCTGTGCTTTTTTCTGAACGCTCATTTTTTGACTGTTCCTGAGCGCCGTAATGCAGCAGACCAACACCTGTGGAATAAATTGGATTATTAACAATATCCGACAGGCCTTTGACTTTTGTTGGCGCGCCGATTCGCACTGGCATATGGAAAATCTCCTCTGCCAATTCGGTTACGCCTTCCATCTTCGCTGTACCACCGGTTAACACCACGCCGGCAGCGATTAATTCTTCGAACCCACTACGTCTCAGTTCGGCCTGCACCAGAGTGAATAGCTCGTCGTATCTGGGCTCTACCACTTCAGCTAAGAGCTGACGCGACATATCACGAGAGTCGCGATCGCCAACGCTGGGAACCTTGACCGTTTCCTCTGGACGAGCCAATTTGGCCAGCGCACAGGCGTATTTGACTTTCAGCTCCTCAGCGTGGGGAGTCGGAGTGCGCAGCGCCATAGCTATATCATTGGTAACCTGGTCGCCAGCTATGGGAATCACACCGGTGTGGCGGATGGCCCCCTCGGTAAAGATGGCGATATCTGTGGTACCGCCACCTATATCAACCAGCGCAACGCCAAGCTGCTTCTCGTCATCGGTGAGTACCGCATAACTAGAAGCCAGCTGCTCCAGCACCACGGTATCTACCTCTAGACCACAGCGGCGGATGCACTTTTTAATATTTTGTGCTGCATTAGCGGCGCAGGTGACCAGATGAACCTTGGCCTCTAAGCGCACACCCGACATACCAATAGGCTCATGGACACCCTCTTGGTCATCGATAATGTATTCTTGGGGCAGCACATGGAGGATTTCCTGATCTGCTGGAATAGCGACAGCACGTGCTGCGTCTATAACACGCTCAACATCCAGTGGCTGCACCTCGCGATCGCGGATCGCGACAATCCCATGGGAGTTGAGACTGCGAATATGACTGCCAGCTATGCCCGCATATACAGAATGTATTGAGCAACCCGCCATTAACTCTGCCTCTTCGATAGCGCGCTGAATCGAGTTGACTGTGGCCTCAATATTGACCACCACGCCCTTCTTTAGGCCAGATGATGGATGCATTCCGGTGCCAACTATCTCAAGGTCACCATTGGAACTAATGGCTCCGACAATGGCGACCACCTTGGAGGTACCAATATCTAAAGCAACAATCATGTTTTCTTCATTTGCACTAGCCATAATTTTTCCTCAGCAACTTGCTTTTATCCCCGCACATTAGAAACTGTGTTCGATTCAAAAGTCTGAAATACCCCAGCTAGCACGCCCTGCTTCCAGGCCACGGCTAATCCATTTGGATAACGCAGATCTATAGTTTCAATTTTATTTATCTGTTGGCTCAGGCCAGAATCCCAGACTAGCGCCAAACGCTTAATTTTTTCGCCTATCTGCTTGCGCCCTAGCACCAGTTTGATGCCTGCAGCGGTATCGACTCGCCAGGCACCTAGATTGTCACGCTGCAGCTCTATCAGCTTCAATCCGGTGGGCAGTAACAGCTCGGCCAGCAGTTGATAGTGCTGCATCATTTCTGCTGAGGTGCCATATTGGGCGCGCAGTACGGGAAGACTACTAAGCTTGCTGTTATCGGCAATCACTAGCTCTTCGCCGAGACGATTGAGAAAGCCCTGCTCTCCCCAGCGTGCAATTGGCACCTCTTCGATCACTTCCACATTCAGGCTGGACGGCCACTGGCGACGGATACTGACCTGGTCAACCCATGGGTGGCTCTCGAGCACCAGTTGCAGTCGATTGAGATCGACACTTAAGAAACCACCGTCAATCTGTTGAATAACTAGATCGGTTAGCTCTTGGCGTTGCATATGGTTGAACTCACCACCCACCATGATTTTGGTCAAAGGCTTATCAATCTGTTTGTAAACTAAGACGCTGCCAACCGTTACGGCGACCACCAAGACCAGCATGAAGAGGTTGGATAGCTTCTCCATCAAGCTATCTAAACGG
The DNA here is from genome assembly GCA_018663035.1 of Porticoccaceae bacterium. Classification (GTDB taxonomy): domain Bacteria; phylum Pseudomonadota; class Gammaproteobacteria; order Pseudomonadales; family Porticoccaceae; genus HTCC2207. Next base: position 37,893 of record JABJEX010000033.1, on the reverse strand, counting down.
CTACCCTGAGTCTCTGGCTTGCGGTTGGCACCGCGGCGATGTTGAACAGCCATCACAGAGCCTCCTCAAGAATGGCCAGCACTAGCTGATCAAAATTCAGCGATGCAGCTTTGGCCGCCATGGGCACCAGACTATGGCTGGTCATACCAGGCACAGTATTTATCTCCAATAACTGGAACTCGCCGCTATTGTCGACCATCACATCGACACGCCCCCAGCCAGAACATCCGACACTTTTAAATGCCGCCATTGAAAGTTTGCGCAGTTCGGCCTCGCGGGCTTCAGATAAGCCGGCGGGACAGAAATACTGAGTCTGATCAGAAAAATACTTGGCCTGATAATCGTAGAATGTCGCATTGGACTGAATGCGGATTGAGGGAAGCACCTGATCACCCAAAATCGCGATCGTATATTCTTCGCCTTCCATCAACGGCTCCGCTAGCACTTCAGTACCAAACTCGGCGGCTGCAGCCCAAGCCTGTTTAAGCTGGTCAGCACTCTCGGCGCGGCTCATACCGATACTGGAGCCTTCGCAGGCAGGTTTCACAATAGCCTTGCCGCCAAGGTTCTGCATGATTGCTGCCCAGTCAGAATTTTGGTTCAGAATGGCGAAGTCTGCGGTCGGCAGGCCAATACCCTGCCACATCTGCTTGCAGCGCAGCTTATCCATGGCCAGCGCTGAAGCCAGTACACCGCTGCCGGTATAAGGCAAACCAAGGTATTCAAGGGCCCCCTGCAAGGTGCCATCCTCACCACCAGGACCATGCAGCGCAATAAACACTAGATCTAAATTATGGCCGGGCAGTCGCTGCAACAGATCTTCCTGAACATCAATGGCTACGACATCCACGCCCAAATTAATCAGCGCCTGATGTACCGCCTTGCCGCTCATCAAGGACACTTCGCGCTCTGAGGATGAACCACCATAGAGCAGCCCAACACGACCGAACTTAGCGACGTCAGTAGGACTCATTGGTCGCCCTCCTGAATCGGCTGCAGTTCACTCTCCGCCAGCATGGCTACCAGCTTGCTGACGCTGCCAGCGCCCTGAGTAAGCACCAAGTCATTGTCGCGAACTAACTCTGCAATCAGATTAGGAACCTGCTCAATGTGCTCCACATAAATTGGATCAAGGCCACCGCGCTGGCGAATACTGCCACAGATATTTTTGCTGCCAGCACCTGGAATAGGATCCTCACCTGCGGGATAAACATCCAGCACTAGAAGCACATCTACCTCTGAGAGAACCTGCACAAAGTCTTCGTAGAGATCACGGGTGCGGGTATATCTATGAGGCTGAAAAACCATCACCAATCGCTTGTCTGGCCAGCCGGCACGCACAGCATCAACAGTGGCCTTTACCTCGGTAGGATGGTGACCATAGTCATCCACTAGCATGGCGGAGCCGCCAGCAACAGCATAGTCACCAATCATTTCAAAGCGACGTCCCACACCGGAGAACTTCTCTAGCCCGGCTATTATGGCTTCATCTGAGATACCTTCGTCGGTAGCCACCGCAATGGCAGCCGCCGCATTTAAAGCGTTGTGGCGACCGGGAATATTTAGGCAAATATTCAACGACTTGTGACCATCGGGACGATCGATTACAAAGCAGCACTGGCGTTTATCGGCAGTTAGATCGCGCAGACGATAGGCGGCATCTTCGCTAAATCCGTACGTCAGCAATGGGCGGGCCACTTCAACCAGTAGGCCACGAATAACCTCATCGTCTACACACATCACTGCCAGCCCATAGAACGGCAGATTGTGAAGAAACTCGATGTACGTTTTTTTCATCACCTCAAAATCAAAACCATAGTTTTCCATATGGTCGGCTTCAATATTGGTTACAACGGACACCATGGGCTGTAGATGCAAGAATGATGCATCACTCTCGTCGGCTTCAGCGACCAGATAGCGGCTGCCACCCAGCTTGGCATTGGTACCAACACTGTTGACCCGACCGCCCACCACAAAGGTCGGGTCGCGACCATCTTCAGCTAGTATCGCGGTAATTAAGCTGGTGGTAGTAGTCTTGCCATGAGTGCCAGCAACAGCAATACCATGTCGGTAGCGCATTAATTCGGCCAGCATTTCAGCGCGCCGTACCACTGGAATACCATTGGCACGGGCACTGGCAATCTCAGGGTTCTCCAAGGTTACTGCGGAGGACTTAACCACCACATCGGCACCCTGAATATGGCTTTCACTGTGTCCAATAAACACCTCAGCACCAGCATCTATCAGGCGTCTAACACTGGGATTAACCCCTATATCCGAACCGGTTATTTCATAGCCTTGATTTAGTAATACCTCGGCAATACCACACATGCCGCTGCCACCTATACCAACGAAATGAATACGTCTGATGCGACGCATCTCTGGTACCTGGAAGTTAGTTGTATTAACCATGGGCCACCTCCAAGCAGACGTCAGCTACACGCTGCGCAGCATTATTTTTGGCGAGTTCTCTGGCGCGCACGGCCATATCAAGACGCAACTTGGGGGAACTGATTATCTCGGCCATCTGTTCAGCGAGAATATCGGCACTAAGATCCGCTTGCTGTATCAATCGAGCCGCTCCCTGCTTGACGAGTAACTGGCCATTTGCGGTCTGATGATCATCAATGGCAAAGGGATACGGAATTAGCAGCGAACCTAGCCCGGCGGCAGTTAACTCCGCTATGGTTAGGGCTCCAGCGCGACAGATCACAAAATCAGCCCAGTTGTAGGCAGCAGCCATATCGTCGATAAAAGGTAGCACCTGATTGATCTCTGGTTGGATATTGATACCCAACTGCTGATACTGCTGTTTGGTGCTTTCAAAATGAGCCTTGCCAGTTTGGTGCATCACCTCAGGGCGTCTGCTGCTATCTAGCTTGGCTAGAGCCTCAGGAACCAGCTTATTGATTCCCAGAGCACCTCGGCTGCCACCCAGCACTAGCAGTCTTGTTCTCGACTGTCGGTTGTTTAGACGATCCTGGGGCGCTGGCAATTCGGCAATCGCCTGACGTACAGGATTACCACACCATTCACCCCCGGCCAGCGTATCGGGGAAACCCTGCATCACGCGATGAGCAATTTTTGCTGAAATGCGGTTGGTCGTGCCAGCCACAGAATTCTGCTCGTGAATAACCAGCGGAATACCCTTTAATTTTGCCGCCGCAGCGCCAGGACCTGAAGCAAAGCCACCCATACCTAAAACCACGGTAGGCTTGTACTTTGATAACACCGAAAGAGCCTGAAACAGCGAACGTAACAGCAATACAGGTGCCTTCAATAAAGCGGAAAATCCGCGGCCGCGAATACCCTCTATATCCAAATAGTGCAGCTCGAACCCCTCTGCTGGTACAAGCTCGGCCTCTATACCGGCTCTGGTGCCAAGCCAGGCGATTTTGACATCCAGTTGACGAAGTTTTTGTGCCACAGCAAGAGCGGGAAAAACATGGCCGCCGGTGCCACCAGCCATAACCATCACTTTGCAATGACTATGAGAGGCTAAGTTACCTTGCATAACGAGGCCTCCTCTCTTCCGGAGTATTCAACTCATGGCTGAGGCGCATCATCATGCCGACCATTCCGCAACAGACTAGCAGGCTACTTCCACCATAGCTGACAAACGGTAGAGTCAAACCCTTGGTCGGAAGCAATCCGGCATTGACGCCAAGATTGATAAACGTCTGGCCACTAATCAGCATACCAAAACCCATCAGCACAAAGGCGGCATACCAGCTCTGTATCGCCATAGCCTGCCTACCCAGCTGAAAAATCCTGATAATCATTGCGGTGTAGAGCCCCAACAGGCAGATAACACCTACAAAGCCGAACTCTTCGGCAAAAATCGCAAATACAAAATCTGTATGAGCCTCAGGCAGATAGAGCATCTTCTGAACCGATTGTCCAAGACCTACACCAAACCATTCACCGCGACCAAAAGCGATCAGCGACTGAATTAATTGGTAGCCGGAGTTAAAAGGATCGGACCAAGGGTCCATAAATGAAGCCAGTCGCGCAAGCCTGTAAGGTGCTGCCTCAGCCAATAAAAGTAGGGCCGACACAGCTACAATAGTTACCAGAGTGAAGTGGCTCATTCTCGAGCCACCTAAAAACAGCAGTGCCATAAAAGTACAGGTCAGTACCACAGTTGAACCAAAATCTGGCTCCAGCAACAGCAAAACGGCTAACACGACGATCATCAGGATCAGCTTGGCAAACTCCAGCCCGTTTTGGCTAAGCTCTTCACGATACTTATTTAGGTAAGCAGCTAAAAAGACTACGGTAGCAACCTTTACCAACTCCGAGACCTGCAGAGTAAAGCCGCCTAGGCTCAACCAGCGACGGCTGCCATTTACTTCGCGACCAATGCCGGGAATCAAAACAGCAATTAATAAAACCACTGACAACAGCATCCATAGTCGGCTGTAGTTCGACCATACCTGCGGTGACACAAAGAATCCTACCGCCATAGCCAACGAAGCAATAACCATGTAAGCCATATGGCGTTTTAGAAAATAAAACTGATCGCCATACCTATATTCAGCAAAGCTAAACGATGCCGAGGCAATCATAATCAGGCCGAGAGAAATGAGCGCCAGTGCAGGTATCAAAAGGCGCATATCCAGATACCACGAAGACCGACCTAGACCTAGGTTATGTAGGGGTAAAACTAGCTGCATGCCTGTCCCCCATTCTTACTCAGGTCGGCAACTGCCTGCTGAAAGCACAGACCGCGTTCGACAAAACCAGAGAACATATCAAAGCTGGCACAGGCCGGTGACAACAGCACAATATCCCCCGCCATAGCCATTTCGCTCGCCCGCTGAACCGCCTGTGGCAAAGAATCCACCAGAGTACTGTCGCAGTGGCCAGCTAGGCTGTCGGCTATCTGCTGAGCGTCCTCGCCAAACAATAGCGCCTGTTTCACATATTTCTGTGCAGGAGCCTTTAAGCCGGAGAAATCTTGATCTTTGCCCTGTCCCCCAGCGATCAGAATAAGATTTTTGCGCAGTCCTGAACCAAAGCCCTGCAAGGCCGCCTGCGTAGCACCTACGTTGGTGCCTTTTGAGTCATCGATGTAGAGAACGCCATTAATTTCAGCAATGTTTTCACAGCGATGGGGCAGCCCCTTAAAGTTTTTAAGGGTCAGCAACATTGAGGCCATAGGAAGATCAATGGCGTATCCCAATGCTAGGGCCGCAAGGGCGTTTGCGAGATTGTGGATACCCTTAATGCTGACCTCAGAGATACGCATCAGCCGCTCTATGCCATAGGCAAGGTAGCCCTCTTCAAGCCCTTCCAATATGCCAAAATCACCCAGATCAGGCTGGTTTAGCGCAAAGCTAGAAAGACTTATTTGCGATGATATCAACGGCTTGGTCAACAGGTCTTCACGATTGACTACGACCTTTCCAGCGCCCCTAAAAATTCTGTGCTTTGCTGCATGGTAATGCTGCAAGTTAGCATAGCGATCCATATGATCAGGACTTACATTAAGCAGTGCCACCACAGCACCGCGGGCATCATTAAGGAGCTCTAGCTGGAAGCTAGATAGCTCCAAAACATAGAGCTGGTGCCTGTCGTCCAGTAAATCCAGCATCGGAGTGCCAAGATTGCCACCCACTCCAACCTCAAGACCACTGTCGTTAGCCATTTGGCCAACCAACGTAGTTACAGTGCTCTTTCCGTTAGACCCAGTGATCGCAATAACCGGTGCCTTGGCGTGCTCTAGGAATAGCTCTAGGTCACCCAATAGCTCAATGCCAAGCTCTGCAGCATTGACTAGAGCAGGCTCGCTAAGCGCAATTCCCGGGCTGACAATCACCCGATCAAAATTGACCAGCAGATCAGAATCAAAGGCCCCGAGCACTATCTTAACGCCCGGATACTGATCCGTTACCTCTTGTAATCTAGGCGGCTCGTTGCGGGTATCGGCGAACACAAAGGACTCGCCTAGGGATGACAGAAAACGCGCCACAGACAGACCCGTGGCACCCATGCCCAGGATAACTGTCTTGCGGTTAGTCGCGATTACTTCTGTCATTGCTATACTCATCAATCTGTTAGCGTAGTTTTAATGTGGCTAGACCAAACAGCACTAGCATTACGGTAATAATCCAGAAACGTACAATCACCCGGGGCTCTGGCCAGCCTTTTAACTCATAGTGATGATGTAGCGGTGCCATACGGAAAATACGCTTGCCAGTAAGCTTGAAAGAGGCTACCTGTAAAATCACCGACAGGGTTTCTATGACGAACACGCCGCCCATAATCACCAGCACGATTTCCTGACGCACAATCACCGCTACCACACCTAGCGCAGCACCCAGTGCCAGTGCACCCACATCACCCATAAAGACCATTGCGGGATAGGTGTTAAACCACAAAAAACCAAGACCAGCGCCACAGAGGGCCGCAGTAAAGATCAGCATCTCACCAGCGCCACTGATATAGGGAATATGCAGATAAGTTGCAAACTGATAGTTACCTGTCAGGTAGGCGATAATGCCCAGAGCACCACTAACCAGAACAGTTGGCAAAATTGCCAGACCATCCAGACCATCGGTTAGGTTGACGGCGTTGCTAGTGCCTACAATGACAAAATAGGTAAACACTACATAGAAGACACCCATCGGCAGCGCGACATTCTTGAAGAATGGCACTATAAGCTCCAGCTCTGCAGGGCTCTGAGCTGTCGAATACAGGACCCAGGCTGCAGCTAAACCAAAGACCGACTGCCAAAAGTATTTCCAACGCCCCGGCAATCCACGGGGATTCTTTTCTACGACCTTGCGGTAATCATCAACCCAGCCAATAAGGCCAAAGCTAAAGGTCACACCCAGCACGATCCAGACGTAGCGATTACCGAGATCAGACCACAGCAGCGTACTAACAAAAAGAGCCAGCAAAATTAAAGCACCCCCCATGGTTGGGGTACCCGCTTTACTCAAATGCGTTTTAGGGCCATCGGTTCGAATTGCCTGGCCCATCTGCAAACTGTTGAGCCGGCGAATAACAATTGGGCCTGCGATCAGACAGATTGCCAGAGCGGTTAGCACTGACAATATGCCACGCAGTGTCAAATACTGAACTACCGAAAACGCGCTATAAAATTGACTCAGATAGTCTGCAAGCCAAACCAACATTAGATTTCTCCTCGGGTAGTTAACATTTCAACAACCTGCTCCATACCTGCACTGCGAGATCCCTTAACTAAATAATGCACAGCACCCTGATCTCCACCAGCCGCGCTAAATTCATCCTCTAGAGCCGTGACCAGCGCCTGTTTATTGGCGAAATGCTGCCCGCCAAAGGCTTCACAAGCGTTTGCGGTAAGCGTGCCCACACCGAACATAGCGTCTATACCCGCGCGCTGGGCATAGAGGCCCACCTGGCGATGAAGCGCAGATGCGTCCTCACCCAGTTCAGCCATATCACCCATAATTAAAATCCGGCGCCCTGTCTTATTAGCCAGCACATCTATCGCCGCCTCAAAGGAACTGGGGCTGGCGTTGTAGCTGTCATCTATTAGGCTGGCGCCATTGGCTAACAGTCGAGTTTGCAAACGGCCCGCTATAGGAGCCACGGCGGCAAGACCTGCGGCGATCTGCTGGAGATCAGCACCTGCTGCCAGTGCACAGGCAGAGGCTGCCAAAGCATTATTGACCGCATGGCGTCCTGGAACTGACAGCTGAATGTCCTGCTGCAACACTGGCTGACCGGAGATAAGATTGACGCAGAGAATAAAGCTGCAACAGCCGTTATCCATAACCTGAATATTACTGGCACTGATATCCGCAGCATTATCCTTAACTGAGAACGTTAAACAGGGTCGCTCATCAATCAGATGCTGCCATTCTTCACACCATGGCTGATCTAAATTCAGTAGAGCAACGCCACTGGGCTTGAGACAGCTGTAAATCTCGCCCTTGGCGGCAGCCACTGCCTCGACACTGCCAAAACCCTCAATATGAGAAGACTGCACGTTATTTATTACCGCAATATCTGGCATTGCGATAGAGCAGAGATAAGCGATCTCGCCAGCAGCACTGGCACCCATCTCGACCACCGCCACCTCGGCGTCTTCATCCATTGATAACAGAGTCAGGGGCACGCCAATATGGTTGTTCAGATTACCTGAAGTAGCATGTACCGAACCCCAGTTGCGTAAAATAGCAGCTGTCATCTCTTTAACTGATGTCTTCCCGGTACTACCTGTAATGGCAATCACAGGACCCTGAAAATTTTCGCGCCGCAACTGGGCCAACTGACCCAGCGCCTGAGTTGTGTCTTCAACCACCCACTGTGGCTGCGGCAGGCTTTTATCGGCAACAGAAACGACCAATCCACCGGCAACCTTGGCAGCCTCAGGCAAGAACTGATGACCATCAAAGTGCTCGCCAATCAGAGCTACAAACAGGTCGCCCTCTGACAGATTTCGGCTATCGATGGAGACCTGATCAAAATGACAATCTGGGTTTAACAATGTGCCACCAAAGCGCACAGCTGCGTCAGTCAGTCGCATTTCGGGAATCATTTGACACTCCCTGACAGATCGTCGCGATACTTTTGCTCAAGGCCACGCAGCGCCAGACGCGCTTCGGCCTGATCACTAAAAGGCAGGCGCTCTACACCGAGGATTTGATAGTCCTCGTGACCCTTGCCTGCAATCAGCACCACGTCATTTTTATCCGCCGAAAAAATAGCCTTGCGGATAGCTGCGCGTCGATCTGACTCAACGATGACATCGCAACTGATACCCTGAAGAATATGCTTAATAATCTGCTCTGGGGACTCGGTGCGTGGATTATCACTGGTCACCACAATCTGGTCGGCACAGCGCTGGGCGATTTCACCCATCTCAGCGCGCTTGCCAATATCTCTGTCGCCGCCACAACCAAAAACTACCCACAACTGGCCCTGGCAGTGCACTCTCAAGGCCTCTAAAGCCTTTTCTAACGCATCTGGAGTATGGGCATAATCGACAACTACCGCCGGCTCAGCGTTCGCATCCACCAACTCCATGCGACCAGGCACAGCGCGCAGATTGGGAATAGCCCGAACAATATCCTGTAATGCAAAACCCTGGGCACCTGCTGCACCAATCACTGCCAGCAGGTTGGCTAGATTAAACTTGCCCAGAAGAGGCGAATTGAGCTCCTCCTGACCCCAGGGCGTAACTAGAGATGCACGCAAACCCTCAGGTGAAAGACCGATGGTCGAGCAATAGATATCAGCTTGGCTGTTTTCTAGACTAAAGCTAATGCCGCGCACCTCAGGCCTGAGATTGGCAAGAATAATGCGGCCCACTGAGTCATCAATATTAATCACCGCCTGCTGCAAGCCAGGCATAGCAAATAGTCTCGATTTAGCGGCAGCATAGGCATTGATATCGCCGTGGTAATCCAGATGATCGCGGCTTAAATTAGTGAATATAGCCGTATTGATTTTTAGCCCGGCAACGCGACGCTGCACCAAACTGTGAGAAGAAACCTCCAGCGCAACGGTGCTGGCACTGCGGCCCGCCAACTCCGCGAGAATACGCTGCATAGCAATTGCATCCGGCGTGGTTAAACCAGTGTCCTTGATGCCTGTATCGGCATGCCCGGCATCCTGAACCATGCCGTAACCCAGCGTACCTATAAAGGCCGCCTTATTAGTGCCCATACCTTCTATGAGTTCAGCCAACAGTCTAGAGCAGGTAGTTTTACCGTTGGTACCAGTTACTGCACTCAGCTGCATGCTAGCCGACGGGTTACCAAAGAATTTGCCTGCGATATCAGAGACATATTCGCCGAGCTGCTCGACACCAATGACTGGAACCTCAGCATCTACTATCTGGCTGACCTGGTCTTGCTCGACCAAAACAGCAGCGGCACCCCGCTCTATCGCCCGTGCAATAAACTCGACGCCATTGGCGGCATTGCCCTTGATAGCTACAAATAGATAACCGGGCTGAACCTCACGGCTATCCAACGTCATACCTTTAATGGACACATTTGGTAGGCTGTCTGAGGCGATATAATCAGCCAAAAGTTCTGCCAGAGTCATGCTCCAGTTTTGCGACAGGCTCATCATGAGTCCCCTCGCTTTTTAGGCAGCTTTAGAAGGCTGGCGATGGTGCGATCGGAGTCTAATTGATCCGGCGTAACCTGCAGCAGACGCAGCGCATTGCCGGTGACTTCAGAGAATACCGGCGCAGCAACCAGCCCACCAAAATAGGTGCCCTCACGGGGCTCATCAATAACTACCACTGTCACTAGCCGCGGATTATCCACCGGCGACAGTCCCGCAAAGGCCGACATATACCTATTATCGTCATAGCCGCCACCAACCTTGACCTTGTGAAGAGTGCCTGTTTTTCCGCCCACCGAGTACCCATCAATCATGGCTCGCTTACCAGTGCCACTGACACCCGTTGCCTCGCTTAGCATGGAGCGCACATCTCGAACCAGATCGGCATTAGCTACCGAAATAGCCTCGGGCGTTTCATCGATAGCAAGCAGGGAGACTTCTCTACGCAAACCGTCGTTGGCGAGTACTGCGTAAGCCCGAGCCATCTGCAGCGATGAAACACTAAGGCCGTAACCAAAGGCGAAGGTCGCTTGAGTGACCGGATCCCATTTGCGATAGCCTGGCAGGTTGCCAAGGGTTTCACCAGGAAAGCCACTGCCTACTGGCTCACCAAAGCCGACGCGCTCGTAGAGATCGCGAGTAGCATCTGGGTCGAGCTCCAGTGCAAGCTTTGTGGTACCCACCTGGCTAGACTTAGTGAGAATGCCGGCCAAATCCAAAACGCCATAGTTTTTAGGGTCGACAAAGGTTTTGTAGTTAACCTTTAAATAACCTGGACTGGTATCAATCTGTGTCTTAGGTTCAAACTTGCCACTCTCAAGAGCCGCCAGCAGAGTGAAAGGCTTGACGGTAGATCCAGGCTCCATCATATCCGTCATAGCACGGTTGCGAATCGAATCGGGGCGTAAGTTTGAACGGTCGTTAGGATTAAACGAAGGCTGGTTGGCCATTGCCAACACTTCACCTGTAGCCACATCTAGCACCACAACAGATCCCGACTTGGCCTGATGCTTTTGCACCGAGGCCTTGAGGGCTCGGTAAGCTGCATACTGAACACGCAGATCGATACTCAGACGTAACTCTTCACCAGCACGGGCAGGTTTAACCAGAGAGATATCCTTAATAATGCGCCCAGCCAAATCTTTGACCACCTTTTTTGCGCCCGCCTCTCCTGTCAGCCAGCTGTTATAAGCTAGCTCCATGCCCTCTTGGCCGTCGTCATTGATATCGGTAAAGCCCACCAGCTGAGCAGTAACCTCTCCTGCGGGATAAAAGCGCTTGGTCTCCTGCCGACCACTGATGCCAGGAATACGCAGGCTGAGAATTTTTTCTGCCTCAACCGGTGGCAGCTGACGGGCTAAATACATAAATGATTTATTGCGGTAGCGCTGGAGTCGATTCTTCAGCTGAGTCAGCGACGTATCCAGAGCTGCGGCCAGACGCTTGAGGTCATCTTCTGTAGCCAGCTCTTGGATATGCTGAGGATTGGCAACCAACGTGGTAACCGGCGTGCTGACCGCTAGGGGCTCACCGTTGCGATCTGTAATAAGGCCACGATAGGCAGGAATGACTTCGCTGCGAATTGAGCGCACGTCCCCCTGGGTCTGCAAGAAGTCGACACCCTGCTCCTCACTGGGCATCACCTGTAACTGAGCCACCTTCCCAACCAGCAAAATCGGCAGAGCGACCAACCCAGTCATTACTAAATAGTAACGCCAGCGCGGTATAACTTTCTGCAGCGATTTTTTAGCCACTTTATTACTTAACCCTGTTATCTATCGTTGAGAGCAAATCCCGCTCTTGCTTATTTTTTTACAGTCTGCGGCGAGCTAGTTGCGCTTCACCATTAAAATTTCTTCTGGTTGCGGGCTGCGCATATCCAGTTTCTGCGCTGCCATGGTTTCTATTCTCTGCAATGAACCCCAGGCACTCTGTTCAAGCAAATATCTACCGTAGTCAACATCCATCTGGTTAGCCGCGCGCTCCATGGCGGTTAACTCTGCATACTGCTGGCGGCATATATGGCTTACTAATGCCACGCCTAAAGCTGTTGCCACCACCGCCAACCACATCAGCGCTATAAGCAGCGGACTGGCCGCAAACCTCATCTCAGGCAACTCGCTCCGCAATGCGCATTACTGCACTGCGCGACCTGATATTGAGATCAACCTCAGTGTTGGCCGGCTTAATCGCCTTACCTACCTTGACCAAGCGTACTCCGCGATCAACATCACGGACAGGAAGATTTTTAGGTAACTTGATGCCCTGCTCCTGATCACGAATAAAACGTTTTACACGTCGGTCTTCTAGGGAGTGAAAGCTGATAACTACCAGACGGCCGCCTACCTTTAAGGTATCTACTATCTGCGCAAGCAAATCCTCTAGATCATCCAACTCGCGGTTAATAAAAATTCTGATAGCCTGAAACGCCTTGGTCGCCGGATGCTTGCCGCGCTCCCAAGCAGGGTGGGCCGCAGCCAATATTTTTGCCAACTGCACTGTGCTGGTGATCGGATTTTTAGCGCGCTCTTTTACCACGGCTCCGGCCATCCGCCGAGCGAAGCGCTCCTCACCGTACTCTTTAAGCACTCGGGCAATGTCTTGCTCTTCAGCGCTGGCTATCCAGTCCGCCGCCGACAGACCTCTACTGGTATCCATGCGCATATCCAGAGGTCCGTCGCGCATAAAACTAAATCCTCGCTCCGCTTGATCCAGCTGAGGGGATGACACGCCCAGATCCAGCAAAACACCAGAAAGGCTGCCAGCTTTTTCGGCCTGGGCAACAATCTCTGATAGTTCGGCAAAACTGCCGTGCACTAGCGATAATCTGCTGTCATTGGCAAAGCGCTGCTGGCCTTCGACAATGGCCTGAGGGTCCTTATCGATTGCAATCACCGAACCCTGATCTGAAAGTCTCGCCAGCAACTCCGCACTGTGGCCGCCGCGACCAAAGGTGCCATCGACATAAAAACCATCCGGGTCAACCATCAGGGCGTCGACCGCCTCATGTAGTAACACTGTGGTATGCATAGTCTGTTCGGTACTATCCATAACAGGCCTCTTACCAGGAAAGGTTTTTGAGAGCGTCGGACATGTTGTCTTTACCCATCAACATGCTGCGATAATTTTCTTGAGACTTCTCGCGCTCGGCGTTCCAGTTATCTTCTGACCAAATCTCTAAGCGCTGAGTACGACCTACCAACACCAGCTTCTTTTCCAGCTCCGCGTATCCGCGCAGCTCTGTTGGAATGAGAATTCGCCCACTACCATCAACCTGCAAGTCTTTGGCCTGACCCACAACAAATCGGCTCAGCATTTCACCAAGCTCGTCCATCGCTGGCAGCGAGGCCACTTTCTCTTCAAATTTTCTCCACTCCGGAAGCGGAGAGAGCGTCAAACAGGTAGACTTCATATCGATAGTGATAACTAGGTCGTTGGAGCAAATATCTTCGAGCAGAGCACGGTAGCGAGTCGGAATTGCCATCCGGCCCTTAGCATCCATATTGATTGGATCACTACCTCTGAACATTTTTAGCCCTTTGTCTCCACTTGTTAACCTAAAATCGCCACTTTTCGCCACTTTTATCCATCTGTGCAGATTATGGTGATCCAAGACCAATGTCAATGCTAGGGGAACACTAAAAAAGTTAATAAAATCAGTAGGTTCCGTTAATGTTGCGAGATTGGTTCGGAGCCTGATGAGGGGAGAAAATAATTAGCAATATAAAACATGACCCTAAGGCCACAACTTAAAGTAACTTCGAGGTTTAGGGGTTTTTAAGAATAATTATTTTTAGTTGATGTATTTTTTAGACCATAAAAGCATATAAAAATAAGTCTCTGCGGATAAAATTTGTCAGGCTGATCGCCAAACTAACAAAAAGGGCCAGCACAAAAGTGCTGGCCCTTTTTGTTTTCTATCAGTTGAGTTGACCGATAAGCCGGGTTCTGTCGTGGACAGTCATTCATCTGGGACAAACGTCGCCGTTTGCCTCAAGCAACCTACCCGTTCCCAACGCGGGTCGCGCCATACGGGAACCTATTTGGTCTTGCTCCGAGTGGGGTTTACCCTGCCACTGCTGTTACCAGCAGCGCGGTGCGCTCTTACCGCACCCTTTCACCCTTACCTGTTTTCGCGAACGAATCATCGGCGGTCTACTCTCTGCTGCACTGGCCGTAGGCTTTCGCCCCCCAGGCGTTACCTGGCACTCTACCCTGTGGAGCCCGGACTTTCCTCTGCGGTGCACCCTTTTAAACGCAAGCGAATAAGCGAGATATCAACACAGCGACTGTCTAGTCAACTCGGCGCGAAGGATACCATAGGTTGAAGTGAGGTGGGGGAAGTGTTCGGGTAGATCCTTGAGATCAATCAGGGCCCGCTTATGGGTGCAGGTATTTTCAGATTGAGAGAGTACTTGTCTGAGCTTTTCTCGAAGAGAAACGCGAGTTGTGCGAACGCTGAAAATACCTGTACCCATGGGACCGATCTCAAGGATCTACCCGAACACTTCAGAAATACCGCAGCACATCAGATAAAACTACAATTATGCTCGATATTTAAGCTTAACTGTCTCTTGGGCGTTTTAAGACTCTGGCCAGCAGGGATGTATTCACGTCGTGTCTTGAAAGGCCCAAGAGGCAGATAAGCCTGCCCTATAAAAAGTTAACCCAAAATATCCACAACAGATCCTTCACTAGGCTCAGGATGACATTTGGGTGAGTGGAAATTATTTTTACTCGGTTAAAAGAGGGTGGTCTGCTGGAAGCTGCCGAGAAATCCACAGCGCTAGCTTGTGGCGCATATTGGGATCACTGATCTGGTCTTTAGCCAAAGGCTGAATTAGCTTATCTTCAACCAACACCTTATAGATAAACTCCACCTTCAGCTTAACCGAGTCCTGAGCTTCAATCTCACCATAGGCACGCTTTTTAGCATAGACAGCGCCAACCTGTAGGGCCTTTTTTACTAACTGATCTTCATTTTCAATCTTCTTCATTAGTTAGGCCCTCAGTGTTTGTTGGTTAATCAATAAAGGTGCGGGCATTCCTGAAGAGTCGCATCCACCCACTATCCTCACCCCAATTATCTGGGTGCCAAGAATTTTGAACGGTACGGAATACTCGCTCAGGATGCGGCATCATTAATGTGGCACGACCATCGGCACTGGTAACCCCAGTAATTCCATCAGGCGAACCATTGGGATTAGCTGGGTAGCGCGAGGCTACAGAGAGATCATTCTCTAAAAAGCGCATCGCAATCTGATCGGTTTGCTGTAGCTGCGCAAGGGCCTCGGCACTGGCAAATTCGGCACGGCCCTCACCATGGGATACAGCGATAGGCATATGAGTACCAGCCATACCCTTCAGGAATATAGACGGCGATTCTTCAACTCTTACCAATGAGAAGCGCGCCTCAAACTGCTCGGATAGGTTGCGGACAAATCGCGGCCATAGTTCAGCGCCGGGAATTAACGGCTTGAGATTACTCAGCATCTGGCAGCCATTGCAGACACCCAAACTAAAGGTCTCAGGACGATGGAAGAACTGCTGGAACTGGTCGCGAATCTGCTCATTAAATAATACGGTTTTAGCCCAGCCTTCACCCGCCCCAAGCACATCGCCATAGGAGAACCCACCACAGGCAACCATGCCGGAGAAATCTGTCAGCGAGCGACGACCAGCTAATAGATCACTCATGTGCACGTCCACAGCTGTAAAGCCAGCGCGATCAAATGCCGCGGCCATCTCTAGGTGGCTGTTGACACCCTGCTCACGGACAATTGCCACTCTGGGTTTTACCCCAGTTTTGACGTAGGGCGCACTGATATCCTCGGCAGGATCAAAAGTTAGGCTGGCCGATAGGCCATCATCGGCCTGGGTGATACGCTCGAATTCTTCTTTTACACATTCGGCGTTATCACGCAGTGATGCCACCTGATAGGATGTCTCGCTCCAAGATTTTTGCAGGGTAGCTCTGCTCTGCGAGAACAGCATCTGTCCATCACGACGAATATTGAGGTTGTCACTAGCATTTAACGTTCCCAAATGATGAACATTGACGCCAGCACTGCTAAATTCTGCCTGTAATCGCTGACTCTGCTCACAGCGCACCTGAATAACAGCACCCAGCTCTTCATTAAACAACGCAGCCATCCAGTTGCTATCCAGTGCGTCTAGGCTGACATCTATACCGACATGGCCGGCAAAGCTCATCTCTGCCAAGGTGGCCAGGAGTCCACCATCGGAGCGATCGTGGTAAGCGAGAATATCGCCTTGCTCAAGAGCCGCCTGCAATGTATAGAAAAAGCCCTTTAACGCCTCTGGGTCATCCACATCTGGGGCCACATCACCAAACTCTGAAAACACCTGAGCCAGAATAGAGCCGCCCATGCGATTAGCACCGGCACCCAGATCTAAAAGCAGTAGCTCTGTATCACCCTGATCAGTGCGCAGCTGGGGTGTCAGAGTTTTGCGAACATCCAGAACCGGCGAAAAACCAGTGATAATCAGTGACAGTGGCGCAGTCACAGACTTGTCGCCGCTCTCATCCTGCCAGGCGGTACGCATGGACATACTGTCTTTGCCAACGGGAACTGTAATGCCAAGTTTGGGGCATAGATCCATACCCACGGCTTCAACTGTACGGTAGAGCTTTTCGTCTTCACCCGGTGAACCTGCGGCACACATCCAGTTGGCCGATAGTTTGATATCGACCAGACTACCAATGCGCGCAGCACTGATATTAGTAATCGCCTCGCCTATTGCCATACGGCCAGAGGCAGGAGCATCGATAAGGGCCAGCGGTGTGCGCTCGCCCATAGCCATTGCCTCACCAGCACAGGAGTCGTAAGTCACGGTGGTTACAGCGCAATCAGCTACCGGAATCTGCCAGGGGCCAACCATTTGATCGCGCGCCACCATACCGCTCACCGAGCGATCACCGATGGTAATCAAAAAGTTTTTACTAGCCACGGCTGGATGCCTGAGAACACGGAAAACTGCGTCGTTGATATCGCAATTCTCTGGCGCAAATGGACTGCTCGGCAGATCTAGCTTAGTGGCTGTGCGGTGCATTTTTGGTGGCTTGCCAAACAGCACCGACATAGGGAGATCAACTGGGTTGTTGTCGAAGTGATCATCGGTCAGGGTAATGTGCTTTTCTGCGACAGCTTCACCCACCAAAGCATAGGGGCAGCGCTCTCTCTCACAGATGGAGGTGAAGCGCTCTACGTCCTCTGGCTTAATCGCCAGTACATAACGCTCTTGAGCCTCATTACACCAAATCTCCACTGGCGACATGCCAGGCTCGTCGTTCGGCACCTTGCGCAGGTCGAAACGACCACCAGTGCCGCCGTCTTTAACCAGCTCTGGCAATGCGTTCGACAGACCACCAGCACCCACGTCATGGATAAAGGCGATGGGATTGATATCACCCAACTGCCAGCACTGGTCAATGACCTCCTGACAGCGTCTTTCGATTTCGGGGTTCTGGCGCTGCACCGAGGCAAAGTCTAAATCCGCAGAGCTACTGCCAGTGGTCATGGAGGATGCTGCACCGCCACCCAGACCAATCAACATAGCAGGCCCACCAAGCACAACCAGTATGGCGCCGGGTCCAAATTCAGGCTTATCAATGTGCTCTTCACGGATATTGCCATATCCACCGGCAATCATGATTGGTTTGTGATAACCGCGACGCTCGCCAGCAAAGTCGACTTCAAAACTCCTAAAGTAGCCACAGATATTGGGACGGCCAAATTCATTGTTGAAGGCAGCGCCACCAATGGGGCCCTCGGTCATAATATCTAAAGCCGAAACTATTCGCTCAGGCTTACCATAATCCTGTTCCCAGGGCTGCACATATCCAGGGATCTGCAGGTTAGACACTGTAAAGCCAACCAGCCCAACCTTGGGTTTAGAGCCACGACCCACAGCCCCCTCGTCACGAATCTCCCCCCCAGAGCCAGTGCCAGCACCAGAGTATGGAGAAATTGCCGTGGGGTGATTATGGGTTTCCACCTTCATTAGTAGGTGCACAGGCTCCTGACTATAGCCATATTCTTTAGTCTCAGGGTCGGGATAAAAACGCCCGCCCAGCGAGCCGGTGACCACTGCGGCATTATCGGAGTAGGCAGAGAGAACGTTTTCCCCACCTAGATTGTTGGTGTTGCGGATCATGCCAAAGAGCGAGTGTTCCTGATCTACACCATCCAGCGTCCAACTGGCATTGAAAATTTTGTGCCTGCAGTGCTCTGAGTTTGCCTGAGCAAACATCATTAATTCTGTATCTGATGGGTTGCGCTGAAGCTCTTCGAAGCTGGCAACCAGATAGTCAATTTCATCTTCGGCTAGCGCTAGACCCAACTCAACATTGGCAAGCTGAAGAGCCTTGGCACCACCACCCAAAATATCCACCTGTGTTAACGGCTTGGGCTGATGATGAGTAAACAGAGCCTCGGCCTGCTCAAGCTCGGTAAACACTGACTCAACCATCCGGTCACTCAGCTCCTGAGAGAGCTGTGCCAAGCTGTCTTCACAGAGGGTCTCGCTGGCCCCAATATAGTAGGCAATGCCTCGCTCAACACGCACCACGTCGTCGAGACCGCAGTTATGAGCTATATCTGTGGCCTTGCTGGACCAAGGGGAAATGGTTCCCGGTCTCGGCACCACCAGCAATAGAGTGCCCTCAGTTGAACCAGATTCCTGCCTAGGACCGTAGGTCATCAGCGCTTCTAATGTAGATCTTTTAGCTGCTGACAGGCTGCCACGCACCTCTGCAAAATGCACATACTCGGCCACTACTGAGGTAACCGCTGGTACAGCTTTTTGTAAACTCGAAAGCAATTTTCGACGTCGGAAGGCGGATAGAGATGGTGCGCCGTTGAGGATGATCATGAAGGCTGGTCTCAAAAGTCGTCATTAGGGAAAGGGCGCTATTCTAGCCGAAAAAACTGCGTTTAGGCAGACAGAATTTAGCAAAGACTGTACATTTATTTTGTTCGCGGCTACATTCGTAAAAAAGCAAAATACAGATCTCCAAGAGGTGGCTGTAAAATAATGCGAGAACTCTCCAACAGAACAAGAAAGCTGCGCAATCGGATTATTCTGATTCCGGTTCTTGTGCTGTTTTCTATCTTTATGGCCAGCAGTACCAGCCTCAGCGACCTACAAAAAGTGCAGGCCAGCGGCCAGCTGACCATGATCACCATGCCGGGGCCCACCACTTACTTTGAGGACGGCCACGGCAAAAATGGCTTTGATTATCTGCTGGCCAAAGCCTTTGCTGACAGCCTTGGCGTTGAGCTGGTGGTAAATACTAAGCCGACGCTGCGTCGGCTGCTGCTTTCAGTGGGTACTCCGCAGGGAGATTTTGCGGCTGCCAATATCGTCAAGACGGCTAAGCGCAACCAGTCACTGAGTTTTGCCACCCCCTATTTGAACGTCACTCAACAGCTGGTGTATCGAAGTGGCAGCAAGCGGCCAAAATCACTGAATGACCTAGATGGCGAACTAATAGTGATTGCTGATTCATCCCACAGTGAACAACTGAAAAAACTACAGACTAAATATCCAAACCTTAGCTGGGTTGAACAGGATCAAGCGGAAATGAGTGATCTAATTCGTCGAGTTCACGAAGGCGAAATTAAGTACACCATCGTAGACTCCCTTGCCTATTTGATCAGCCGGCACCTCTACCCCAGGGCTCGCAGAGCCTTCGATATATCTGAACCTCAGCAGATGGCCTGGGCCTTTGCCACACACAATGACGGTACTTTATTGGCCGCGGCCAATGGGTTTCTCAGCGACTATATAGAGTCAGGCGAGCTCGACAATATGACTGAGGAGCTACTGGCTCAGACCGAAAACTTTTCAGCGGCAGATTCCCAGCGCCTGAGCAGGCTGACAGCTACAAGGCTGCCTGCTTACGAAGCACTTTTTAGGCAGACCGCTGCTCAGTTTAATGTCGACTGGCATCTCTTGGCTGCACTGTCGTATCAGGAGTCACACTGGAATCCGAGAGCAAAATCGCCTACCGGAGTCCGAGGCATGATGATGTTGACGCTGGATACAGCGCGAGAGATGAATGTCAGCAACAGGCTTGACCCAGCACAGAGCATTGAGGGAGGCACGGCCTATCTTCTAAAGCTAAAGGCACGCCTGCCGAAACGGATTCTTGATCCAGATCGCACGCTGCTGGCGCTAGCTGCTTACAATGTTGGCTTTGGTCATTTAGAGGATGCACGCATCCTAACCCAACGCAACGGCAAGAACCCGGATGTCTGGGCAGATGTCCGCCTGCACTTACCCAAGCTCAGTGATAAAAAGTTTTATTCAACACTCAGGCATGGCTATGCTCGAGGCAACGAGCCGGTAGTCTACGTAGACAATATTCAGTACTACAGAACCTTTCTGCGATTACACTCATTATCGCAACAGACCGATAAACCAGAGATACCAGAGACCAATGGAGTAGAAGCCATCGAGTGGAGACTAGATGATCTGCCCTCGCTATAGACGGTCAGCTTTTTTTGCCGCGCCTACTGCGAAAAAAGTCACTCATTAGATTTCCGCATTGCTCAGCCAGCAAACCACCCTGCCACTTAATATCGTGATTAAAGTGGCTGTGCTCCATAAGAGATAACTTGCTGGTTATTGCGCCAGCCCTTGGCTCTGCTGCGCCAAAAACCAAACGTTCGATGCGCGCATGAATCATAGCGCCAACGCACATGGTACAGGGCTCGATAGTGACGTAGAGATCACAGCCGCTCAACCGGTAATTTTTGAGGTTGGCAGAGGCTTTACGCATCGCCACAATCTCAGCATGGGCAGTGGGGTCAAAGCCGGAGATAGGCTGATTGTAACCCTCAGCAATGACTAGGCCGTCTTTGACCACCAGCGCACCTACTGGGACTTCGCCCTCTGCAGCGGCCTGCCTGGCCAACTCCAGCGCCCTGCTCATAAAAATCTCATCAGTACTCAATCTATTCTCACTCTTTATCCACTGCGGCCACGGAAATAGCGTAATATAACCCCGTTCCCTTAGTCCTCTAAAAGACCAGCTACTATGTCCGCCAACATCCACAGCCAGCCTATCCAGATCCAAGCCAACTGGCAGGCTGAGCTCAGCCAAAGCTTCACGTCTATTGACAGGTTACTGGACTATTTAAATCTGGACCCCAACCAACTGAATATTAGCCCAGCGGCAATTTCGGAATTTCCCCTGCGAGTACCTCGGTCTTTTGCGCAGCGCATGGAGCCAGGCAACCCTTTGGATCCGCTGTTAGCACAGGTACTACCAGTTGCGGCCGAAATGCAATCTATGCCCGGCTACAGCCTAGACCCCCTGCATGAGGCGGATCATAATCCCGCACCGGGCATTGTACATAAATATAGCAATCGCCTGCTTCTTATTGTCAGCCCAAGCTGCGCTATCAACTGCAGATACTGTTTTCGCCGCCACTTTCCCTACCAAGAAAACCGCCAGAGTAAACAGCAGTGGCGACAGGCCATAGACTATATAGCTAAAGCCAAAGAGATTAACGAAGTGATTTTTAGTGGTGGAGACCCACTGGCTGCTAACGATAACTTCTTAGGCTGGCTCTGCGAACAGATTGCCGCGATCCCACATATTAAGCGCCTGCGAATTCATACCAGACTTCCAGTGGTCATCCCCTCACGAATTGATGAGGGTTTTTTGCGCTGGGCCAGCAGCACCAGACTAAAGCCTCTGGTGGTATTGCATATTAATCATGGCAACGAGATTAATCTGCAGGTGACGGAGGCAGTACAGCGAATGACCAATCTAGGTATTAGGGTAATGAACCAGACGGTGCTGTTGAAGGGCGTCAACGATAATGCTGAAACATTAGCCCAGCTCAGTGAGAAGCTATTCGATATTGGCGCTATGCCCTACTACTTACACCTTTTAGACCAGGTTCAAGGTGCTAGCCATTTTGATATTCCCCAGCATTTTGCTCAAAATATCTACGCCGACCTGCAAACTCGGCTACCAGGCTTTTTAGTCCCGCGGCTAGTGCGTGAAGTTGCCGGCGAAAAGTCCAAAACTTTGATCTGCTGATAGCCTAGCCTACAGGGCTCGAGACGACTATCTCTTACCTAAAAACAACTATCGAAAAATAAATTTAATTAGCGTAAACTAACCAATGGGTATCCGCGTAAGATCCCATGTAGTCTGTGCAGTGTAGGAATCAGAAAAGTTCTGACAAGATGGATAAGAATAAAATCATCTTTCAATACTGACAATAAAACCCAAGTTTTACCCACTATTATCTCGGGGGAGATTTATGAAATCTAATACCTTTTGGAAAATGAACACAATTGCTGCAGCAGTAATTGCGGGAAGCACTGCGCTTCCTACAGTTGCTTTCGCTAAAGAAGCAGCACTGGAAGAAGTAGTAGTTGTAGGTTCACGTGGTGCTCCTCGCACTGTTGCTGAGTCTCCAGTTCCTGTCGACGTACTGAGCTCTGATGAGCTGGGTCGCGCAGGCTCAACTGATCTGCTGATGCAGCTTCAGGGCGCTATTCCTTCTCTAAACGTACACCTTCAGCCCATCAGTGACGCAGCATCTATGATCCGTCCAGCTAACTTGCGTGGCCTGTCTGCGGACAGCACCCTGATTCTGGTTAACGGCAAGCGTCGTCACCGTGCATCAGTTATCGCCTTCCAGGGCGGCGGTGTAAACGATGGTTCTCAGGGTGCAGACATCTCTGTAATCCCAAGCGTTGCTCTTAAGCAGGTTGAAGTTCTGCGTGACGGTGCAGCCGCTCAGTACGGTTCTGACGCGATTGCCGGTGTAATGAACTTCGTTCTTAATGACGCTTCTGAAGGCGGCTCTATCTCTGTTAAGCAGGGTGAGTACAGCGAAGGCGACGGCACCACAACTACTGTTGCTGGTAACATCGGTATGCCTTTAACTGATGCTGGCTTTGTTAACATGAGCTTCCAGGTTAAGCAGGCTGACGACACTTCTCGTTCTGTTCAGCGTCCAGACGCTCAGGCTCTGATCGACGCAGGTAACACTGCTGTTACAGATCCAGCACAGATCTGGGGTGCGCCTAAAATTGATGACGACGTAACTTTCTTCTTTAACTCAGGTCTTGATCTGGGCAATGGTGCAGAAGCTTACATGTTTGGTAACTACTCTGAGCGCGACGTGGATGGTGGTTTCTACTACCGTAATCCAGACAGCCGTGGTGGAGTATTCACTAACGGTGACGGCAACCGTCTGATTGCAGACGTTACTGGCGATATGTCTGGTAACTGCCCAGTTGACGTAGATCCTTCTGACTACGCGCTGCGTGATGCAATCATGGCTAACCCTAACTGCTACATCCACAACGAACAGGCTCCTGGCGGTTACACTCCGCGCTTCACCGGCAATATCACCGATACCTCTTTCACAGCTGGTACTCGCGGTGAGATCACTGGCGGAAAGATGGACGGCGTAAGCTACGACATCAGCGGCTCTGTTGGTCGTAACGAAGCTGACTTCGGCCTGAACAACACGTTCAACCCATCTATGGGTCCAGATTCTAAGCGTGACTTCTACACTGGTAGCTACATTCAGTTAGAAAAGACTTTTAACTTGGATCTTCAGAAGCAGTATGGCAACACAAGTATTGCTACTGGTGCGGAATGGCGTGAGACTACTTTTGAAGTTGTTTCTGGTGAAGAAGCTTCTTGGAAAGTGGGTGACTACGCTGAGCAAGGCTTCAACGTTGGTTCACACGGTTTTGCTGGATTCTCTCCAGATTCTGCCGGTGCATTCTCTCGTCGTAACTACGCGATGTATGTAGACGTTGAATCTCAGGTAAGCGACGATCTGTTGGTTGGTGGTGCTCTGCGTTATGAGGACTACACAAGCTTCGGTGACACTGCTAACTACAAAGTAACTTTCAACTATCAGGCGACTGACAATGTTGCATTCCGTGGCTCGCACAGCACAGGTTTCCGCGCTCCTACTCAGGGTCAGGCTAACGTTGTTAACACTCAGACCACGCTGGTTAATGGTCAGTTAACTCAGGCTCAAACTCTGCCAGGCTTTAAGCTAGGCGCTGGTCAGCTTCAGCCAGAAGAGTCTGTAAACTACGCGTTTGGTGTGGTTATGTCTCTGGGCGAAGTTGAACTTACTGCTGACTGGTTCAACATTGATGTTGAAGACCGTATCGCTCTAACTAGTAATGCTGCTCCTACCCCTGCGCAACGTATCGCCATGGGTGCTGCTGGTATTCCTAACCCAGAGCTAATCGGCGAAGTTAACTACTTCACCAACGACTTCAACACTAGCACTACTGGTCTAGACGTTGTTGCAACTTACAGCACTGAGATGTTCGGTGGCTCTACTGACTTTAGCGCTGCTTACAACTTCACTGATACAGAAGTATCTGATCAGGGTAACGTAACTAGCGATAGCAAAGTTAAGCGTCTTGAAGAAGGCCTGCCTAACCACCGTGCTACTTTCACAATGGCTCAGTCAGGCTTCGGTGCTACCGAAAACCTGAGCGCATTTGTTCGTGCTAACTACTACGGCGAGTACTACGCAGTACATGCTGACTGGTTCGGTACTGACGCTGATGCAGCTATCACTGTAGACATGGAAATGACCTATCGTGTAAACGACAGCTTTGACATCAGCCTGGGTGCACAGAACATGTTTGACCAAGATGCAGAGCGCATCGACGGTTCAGCTGGTGCTGTTGCCGAAGGCGTACCTGGTAACGTTCTGGGCGCAATCTTCTACGAGACCTCTCCATTTGGTATCGAAGGTTCGTTCTGGTATCTGAAAGCCGGTTACAACTTCTAAGTTTTATTTAGAAGTAAGCTACAAAGCAGTACAAAAAGGGGTGCCTATTGGCACCCCTTTTTTTAACCCCTGATTTATCTCCAAAACTAATTGCTTTTTGGACCATCGACATATACCCTTGGGGGGTATGAAACATCCCTTATTATTAATTTGCTGCCTTCTACTGGTCTCAACTGCACAGAGCAGGCCCATTTCCTATGTGGGTGGCCATACACTAATGGCCTATTCCAATGCTCAGGCAGATAAAATCTACTGGCACTACACACCGAATATTAAGTACTCCCTAGGCATTGATTACCAAGAAGATAAAATTACTGAGCAGTCTTTTGCCTCTGCAAGGTTCACCTATCTGCTGCACCGCAAAAATACAGCGACTTCCCAGCGCAACCTGTATCTCAAGTCTGGGGTGGGACTCAATGATAGCGACAATCATTTTTATGGTTTGGCCGGAGATTGGGAGACCAGACGACTGTTTGTCGGCTTCTCAGCTCAACAGCAGTCCGGCCAGGGCTACGATCTGTTTGAACAAACATTTAAGCTGGGTGTTGCGCCCTATCTGGGGGATTACGGTGACCTACATACCTGGTTGATGATAGAAACTAAGAAAAATGATTTTGACGATCGACGCACAACCTATCCTGTGCTGCGATTGTTTAAGGGAGGTGCATTAGTCGAGATCGGTTACCATAAAAAGACCGACTGGGATGTGCATCTGATGTATAGATTCTAACCATTACAAAAAATAGAGATGACTATGAAAACTACACTTATTTTAGGCGCAACTCTGATATTTTTGGCATCGACCAGCCAGGCTCAGCACCACCACAATATGCATGATATGCACTCCCACGAGGGTCATATGCACGAGCAAATGGTCGATGGTAAAGCTCTTGAGGTCGATGTGGAGCGATTCGATAATTTTGTGAGCGATATTCCCGGTGACAAAATTGCTGTGGTCAGCGTTCAGGGCATGGTGTGTGATTTCTGTGCGCGAGGCATAGAAAAAAGCTTCGGCAAGAACAACCAGATCAGCAAAATAGATGTGGATCTGGCATCCGGTAAAGTACTGCTAGGTTTTCAGTCAGATGCAGAAATAGATCAAGCTTATATAGAAAAGCAAATTTTGAACAACGGCCTAAATACTACAGCTATCCAAGTTTTAGGAGACTGAGGTGCAGGACAAAGCCAGTAGCTTCTTCTCCCTCTTTGCCTCCACGTCGACATTGATTTGTTGCGCCCTGCCTGCCCTGTTTGTCAGCCTAGGGGCAGGAGCCAGCTTTGCGAGCCTTATAGGGGTATTCCCCTTTTTGATTGTGCTATCTCAGTACAAGGTCGCCATTAGCCTCTTTGCACTGGCGATGATTGTTCTGGCGGGCATAGTCAATTACCGCACAGCCCGCATGCCCTGCCCAGCAGACCCAGAGCTGGGCAGAGCCTGCTTAACGACCAGAAAAAGGTCACAAAAAATCTATAATATCTCTGTCGCCATATTTCTGTTTGCCAGCATATTTACCTACATAGTCCCCAACTTTATATAAGGACAAGTCATGCCACATTCCTGCCATAAAAAATTAATCCCTAATATCAATCGCATTTCTGGGCAGATTAATGGTGTTGGCAAAATGATTGATAGTGGCCAGTACTGTATTGATATATTGAATCAACTTAAGGCGGCTAAATCTGCCATCGCCACGGTAGAGGCAAAGATATTAGAAAAACATATTGAGGAATGCGTGCGAGACTCAATACAGAGCCAAGACCAGATGGATGGCAAAATCGCAGAGTTAGTAAAAATACTCAAGCGCAATTAGGTGGCAGTAAGGTCTAAGGCTGAGATAGCCTAATCGACTGAGCTGGGCAAAAACGCGGGTCCTGCAACCCTCGAATATTCGTCTGAAAAACCAATACATTGCCGGCGTCTGGCTCGGCCTGCCGCGTCGCTTCACTGAGCCCCTGATAGGCACTGGTTATAAATAACTGATTTAGTTGCGGTCCACCAAAGGCAACACAGGTTGGCTGACTCACCGGTAGAGGCAGAATAAAATCCACCTCCCCCTCCGGACTGTAGCGCACCACCTGGCTAGCCCCCCACTGAGCACTCCACAGATAACCCTGTTCATCAATAGTCGCTCCATCGGGGAAACAGCCTTTTTCGGTGCGCACCAGTAACCGCTGATTCGAGATGACGCCAGTGGCTGGCTCAAAGTCATAGCGGTAAATACATCGAGAAGGAGTGTCTGTGTGGTATAGCGTTTTGGCATCTGGACTCCAGCACAGGCCATTTGAAATTGACAGCCCCGCGATCTGACTGGAAACCCGCAGCTGATGGTCTAGACAATAAAGGGCGCCTACGCCCTGCTCGCCTGAAACCACCCCTGACTCCATCATGCTACCAGCCCAAAATCGCCCCTGACGATCTGCCCGACCATCATTGAGTCTGGTGCCCGGGATATCCTGCTCTATCCGACTGAGCCACTGGATAGACCCATTCAGCGGATTAAAATAGGCAAAACCGCTGGCAAAACCACAGATTAAATCATCAGTATCAGCTACTAGAGCAAACGACCCCAGGCGCTCAGGTGTAGCCCAGCGCTGCAACTGCCTGTCTTGCGGACTAAACCGATACAGGGCGCTGCCTTCAATATCAGTCCACCAAACAGCAGCACCGGCGGCATCCCAGATCACCCCCTCACCCAGTTCATTTTCGACTTTTAGTTTATCTATTAAGCTGGCAATAACCATAATAACTCCCGCACCTAGTCCGCCCGAGCCGCTGTTATCGCACTAACCACTGACTGGGCAGCCCGATAAACCTGCTCGGCACTGTCACCGGGCTTATAAAGGTCAGAGCCAATACCAAAGCCATCCACGCCAGCCTGCAACCATTGAGCCGCCACCTCAGCACCAATACCGCCCACAGCTAATAGCCGGCAGTCGCCAGGCAGAACGGCTCTCAGCCCTTTAATATGGCCGGAGCCATAGGTAGCCGCAGGAAAACACTTTAAATAACGGGCGCCACTACCGTAGGCGGCAAAAGCCTCAGTCGCAGTGGCCCAGCCCGACATAGGCACCAGCCCCGCCTCCAGGCTGCGCTGTATAACCGCAGGATTAGTATTGGGGCTAACGGCGATTTCACCTCCTGCACTGGCAACAGCTACTGCATCGGCCTCAGTTAGGACGGTACCTGCACCAATCACACAGTGGTCACCCATGGTTTTTGCCAATACTGAGATGCTAGCTAATGGCTCCGGACTGTTAAGGGGGACCTCAATTATACCAATCCCGGCCTGATACAGAGCCTCGCCAATGTCCAACACCTCGGTTGGGCGCACGCCCCGCAGTATGGCAATCACCGGCATCTGGGAAAACCAACTATCTAATTTTTCTGTCATTGCTCTCTGTCTCTTTTAAGAGATTGATAAACGGTCTGATAGCCTGTTACTGCGATCTGAGTTGGATCACAGATCTGTGCTGCGATACCCAGAGACCCCAGCGCTAACTGATAGGCATGGCTGAGCATCTGACTACCAATAATCACCACCTCAGGGGGCTCTGCCCCTGCCTGACCTAGCAGAGCCATTGAGCCAATAATATCGGAGCCCACCAATAGACCCGATAAATAGGACCCTGCAGCCTCTGCTGTCAGATCGCCTGCAATCTGCCGGCTGCGAACAGTAAACAGCGCATTGAGCAACTGACCCGTCTCAAGAGTCTCTGCCAGTGCAACACCCTGTAAAAATATCGTCTTAGAAAAATGCTCGGCCATGGGCTGGGTCAGCAGGATACTGTGCTGCTCTAATACAGCATATAGCTCCCCAGTAAGGGCGGTAACAAAGCTGACTACCTCAGCCTCCACTACCCGAACCCATTTGTTATGGGTGCCGGGCAACACCACAATCTGTTCGCCAGTTGAGCTTTTCTGATTCTCCGATAGCATCCAACCCAGCAACTGTAACTCCTCACCACGCATCATATCTGCGGTGCCCAGTGCGGTCTGGGTTTGCAGCCCCGACAGTATCCAGATATCCAAGCCACGAGAATGAAGCACTGTGGTGCCCGCAGCAATCTGCTCTGGCCTAACCGGACAGTCTAAATAGGGCACATTGTGCCAGCCGATATTAGAACCCACGGCCCCAGACAGAATAACTGGTACAGGGCCGTGCTGTTCAAGCCAGTCAGCCACTAGGTCAAAGAAGATATTCTCAAAATTATTATCTATAGCCATGCAGCCAGGGCCGCTCTGAGTGGCTAATATCTCTGCTGCACCAGAGCTAGGGCTGACACAGCAGAGATAGAGACGCAGGTTGGTATTTCCCCAGTCCCCAGCAATAAATACAGGCTCAGACATAAACTAAGTCCTGCCACCATCGATTGTAAAGCTCTGACCAGTAATCATGCGGCTATCGTCTGCCGCTAAAAAGAGCGCTAAATTAGCCACCTCAGAGGGCTGCAGCCGCTCCTTGAGCGCTACCTGTTTCATCCAGTCTGCTTCAGCCTCAGGGGTCAGCCAGGTATTGAGCTGACGCTCAGTTACCACCCATCCAGGTAAAATAGCATTGACTCGTATTTGGGACTCGCCATAGTCCCGAGCGAGCGCCTTGGTCATCCCTACGACACCAGCTTTGGCTGTCACATAGCCGGGCATATTGGCGGGGCCAAGCAATGCATTAATTGAACTGAAATTAATCACCGAACCGCCATGATTCTGCGCAACCATAAGCTGGGCGGCGGCCTGAGCAGCAAAAAATGCCGCATCCAGATTGATTGCCATACAGTCACGCCAACTTTGGGTCGTGACCTCTGCGGGGGAATGACGATTATCATTGGCGGCATTATTTATCAGGGCCTGCAATGGGCCCTGCTCTTGTACTGCCGCTGCAATAGCCTCTTGCAGAGCCTCCATATCCGTCACATCAATCTGCCTAAACCAGGGTCTGATGCCAGTCCGATCCTCAAGTCTGGCACAGAGAGCGGCCGCAGACTCTGCATCCAGATCCACAAAGGCCACTTTGGAACCCTGTTGCGCAAATGCCTCGACCATAGCGGCGCCTATACCAGTGGCACCGCCGGTAATAAAGACACAGCGCCCTTCAAGGCTTGGATATTTTGTTGATTCGCCCATAGGACGACCCCCTCTGAAAACAGACCTTTGGGAGTCGGCTAGAGACTGTCGTCATAACCTGTATACCCGTCGGCTTTTGTTTTAATATACCCTCAACCATAACGCGATTCTGACGCAACAACAACGCTAACCCAGAGCGCAATAATAAAAACTTCTTGTCGGGCTTTTACAGGGGTAACAGGTGATTATCAACGTACTGCGGATAGCCGCAATTATCAGTGCTGCGCTCGCTAGCAGTATCAGCCTTGGTGCCGAGCAACTGTACAGGGATCAGCCTGCTGTCACTCCAGAACTGGCATTTGCAGGGGCCTATGGTGTCGGCGTAACTACCATTACTGCCACTGAGCCCAAGCGCCTCAATACAGCAAACTTTATAACCAGCATAGAGCGTGCACTGGTACTGGAAGTCTGGTATCCAGCTCAGATAGCTGAAACGGCTACCCCAGCGACCTACAAAAATGTTACTCGTCTACAAAAGCCTTTTGAACTTCAGGGTACCGCCTACCGCGATGCGCCAGCTGTGCAAAGCGGCAGTTTTCCGCTTATTTTGCTCTCTCACGGCTTTACCGGCTACCGCACGCAGATGTTTTATCTAGGTGAGCATCTGGCCAGTCACGGCTATGTGGTGGTAGGCATAGACCATGCAGACTCAACCAATGCCGATATCAAGAGCCCAGATGATCGCCCTGCCGGTTTTATCAGCACATTGTATAACCGCGCCCGAGACCAGCAGTTTTTATTGGATTACTTTACCGAGCATAACAGCCCAGTAGAAACTATTGTGGATACAGACAGGGCAGCAATTATTGGTCATTCCATGGGAGGTTTTGGCGCCATTAACACAGTGGGAGGCTGCTTTGATTTTACCTTTAAAATGCTCAATGACTTTGGCCTGCCCGCCCCATTGGCACTTGTAATGCCACTGGCCCTCAACTCCTGTTATGCCGGCCGAGACCAACAGGATCCTCGCTGGAAGGCAGTGCAGCTATTTGCCCCCTGGGGTGGTGAATACGCAGTGCACAGCGCCGAGGCTATGGCCAATATTAGCGTCCCCACCCTCTATGTGGCCGGCGATCAGGACAATACTTCCGGATTTACTCAGGGGATAGAGAAGCTCTATAAACAGACTGGTGGCAAGCATAATTATATGCTGCTATTTGAAAATGCCCGCCATAATATCGGCCCGCACCCGGCACCAAAAGCCTCCTTTGAGTCAGATTTTGAATTGGGTCATTACTTTGACCCCAGCTGGGATATAGAAACCATTAATCGGGTGCTGGAACATATGAGCCTGGCCTTTTTAGACTGCCATGTGAAAGGCGACCCTGCCAGATGCGACTACCTGCCCACAGAGGAGGACAGCCAGCAGTACCAAGGCAGCCTTAATCAGCATAGAGACCCCTGGCCCGGCTTTAAAAATCTCTGGGCCAGTGGCCTGCGCTTCTACCGCCAATAATTGAGCAGGTAATCATATGTTCGGAGTCTGTTACTACCCAGAGCACTGGCCCCAATCCCAGTGGGAGCAAGATGCAAAAATGATGGCTGATCTGGGTTTAACCTATGTGCGCATAGGCGAGTTTGCCTGGTCGAGACTGGAACCCAACCCCGGGGAATATAATTTTGCCTGGCTGGATAATGCCATTGCTACCCTGACCAGTGCCGGTCTTAAAGTGGTGATGGGCACTCCCACCGCCACGCCGCCTAAATGGCTGATCGACCAGCATCCAGAAATATTACCTGTAAACCCAGATACGGGCCGCACCAGAGGTTTTGGTTCCCGCCGCCACTATGATTTTTCCAGTGCAGTCTATCTGCGTGAATCAATGCGCATCACCGAGGCCCTGGCAGTTCGCTATGGCAAGCATGATGGGGTAGTGGGCTGGCAGACAGACAATGAGCTCTGCTGCCACGATACGGCCCTCAGTGGCTCGGCTCTGGCCAAACAGGCTTTTCAGGACTGGTGTCGCCAGCGCTATACCAGCATAGATCAGCTTAACAGCGACTGGGGCAATGTATTTTGGTCCATGGAGTACCGGGACTTTACCGAGATAGAACTGCCCATAGGCGCAGTGACAGAAACCAGCCCGGCCCATCGTCTAGCCTATCGACGCTTTTCCTCAGATCAGGTCATTGCCTATCACAATCCCATAGTGGAAATTATTCGCCAATATGCGCCGGGCAAGTTTATTACCCATAATTTTATCCCCATGAATGAAACCGGGGTGGACAACTTTGCTCTGGCCGCACCTCTGGATTTTACTAGCTATGATAATTACCCTCTGGGCCGCACCGATCTGCTGCTAACCGGTGCCCCCAAAGAACAGCTAATGCCCTATATGCGCACCGGGCATCCGGACTTTGCCACCTACTACCATGATCAAACCCGCGGCCTGTTAAACCGTGGCTTCTGGGTTATGGAACAACAGCCGGGGCCGGTAAACTGGGCCAATAATAACCCGCGCCCAGCACCGGGCATGATTCGCTTTTGGACTCTGGAAGCCTTCGCCCATGGCGCTGATTGCGTCTGTTATTTCCGCTGGCGACAGGCACCCTTTGCCCAGGAGCAGATGCACGCAGGCCTACTACGTCCAGATAACACCAAAACTGAAGCCTGGTCAGAGGCAGAACAGGCCATGGCAGAAGTAACCGCACTGGATATTGCCAACCAGCCTTTACAGCCAGCTTCTGTGGCTATTATTACCGGCGCCGAGGGACTCTGGGTCAGCGATATAGAAAAGCAGGGAGAGGCCTATGAGTTTAATCAGATTCAGCTGTCCTACTACAGTGCACTGCGGGAACTAGGGGTTAATATAGACTTTATCTCAGTGGATTCTGACTTCGGGCCCTACGCCTTAATTATTGCCCCCAGCCTACCTATTGTGGATCAGGCCTTTGTGGATAAATGCCAAGCCAGCAGCGCCCAGTTGATTTTTGGCCCCAGAGCTGGCGCCAAAACCTCAGAGTTTGGCTATCCCGCCACATTGCCACCTGGGTTATTGCAGCAGCTAATTCCCATTCGCGTGCTCTCGGTCGAGACCTTGCGCGCCGACTGTATGGAAGGGCTGTGCTGGAATAATCAGCAATACCAGAGCGGCAGCTGGTGCGAGCAAATCGATGCCGGAGAGTCAGAGATCTTGGCCCGCTATGATAACGGCGAGCCCGCTGTGGTGCGTCAGGGTCGCTCCACCTATATTGGCACATTGACCAATCGAGAATTTTTGCTCGATTTTTTCCAGCAGCATTGTCAGCAGGCTGGCGTGCCAACCTTTAGGTTTGGAGAAAATATCAGAGTGAGCCAGAGAGGCGATTTGCTGTTTGCCTTTAACTACTCAGATCAAGCCCAGACACTGCCCCTGAATAAAGCAGCAGAGCTTATTTTGGGCAGTGCTATTATCGAGCCCCATGGGGTAACGGTGTGGCGCAGCTAAATGGCCATTGCTAACTGACCCAAAATACTACCAATAATAAATAGGAGGCTCCCTTGAGCGAGCAAGCCATCCAACTAGCGGTATTCTGTTTTGTCCTAGGTGCCATAGCATTGATCACCTATATCAAATGCACAGGCGAAAACCGCCATTCAACAGACTCAAATAAAGAATACTTTCTCGCTGGGGGCGGCCTGACCTGGGTCTTTGTGGCCGGCTCCATCACATTGACTAATCTGAGCACAGATCAGCTCGTGGGCATGAATGGCAACCAGATGCTATTGCTGGCTATCTGGGAACTGGCAGGCTTTGTTGGCCTGATGGTGCTAGCCAAGGTGTTTTTGCCCGTGTACTACCGCAATAACTGCACCACAACCACTGAGCTTCTGGAGCGACGCTACGATAGCAAACATGTTCGGGCACTGGTCTCCACCATGTTCCTTTTTATTAATGTATTTGTTTTCCAGCCTGCGGTGATTTATACCGGCGCGCTATTTATGATTTCCATGACTGGCATTGATGCGGACCTGATGACCATCGCCATTGCCTTTGCCTTGGTGGGTGCAGCTTATTCTGTCCTGGGTGGGTTGCGCGCCGTGGCTGTGTCCGACACCTACGGTGGTGTGCTGGTGCTGCTAATGGGGCTTCTGGTGGTGGTGTTATCGCTGATGGCTATAGACTTTGACCTCAGCGGTATTCCGGCCGAGCGCCTAACACTGATTGGCGATAGCGACTCGCCAGTGCCCTGGCATACATTATTAACCGGTATGTTCCTAATTCAGATTTTTTACTGGAGCACTAACCAGACTATTACCCAGCGTGCCATGGCGGCACCCACAGTAAAAGAGGCTCAGAAAGGTGTGTATGCCGCAGCCTTTATCCGGGTGATCTTTATTCCTTCTATGGTGGTTATCCCAGGTATTGTTGCCTTTAAACTCTACGGTGATATTGGCGATCAGGCCTACGGGCGCATTGTGGGTGATTTGCTACCAAGCTGGCTATCTGGAGTATTTGCCGCTGCTATTGCAGCCGCAGTGCTGAGTTCCTTTAACAGTATGGTCAATAGTTCCGCGGCCATGTATGTCTGTGATCTGCACGAGCGCTATATTGATGAAAAACCTAATGTGCGGGTACTCAGCGGCATAGCTACAGGGGTGTTTGTGCTGATCGCCGTGGCTATGGTGCCGGTCTATGCCCAATCGGATAGCATTATTAATCTGCTTCAAGAGCTCTGGGGTCTGATTAGTATGCCAATACTGGCCTGCTTTGCTGTGGGTATACTCTTTAAGAATGTGGACTATCGTGCGGCTATTGCGGCAGTGATCTTTGGTGTGCTGATGTATGCCTGTTTTATCTGGCTATGGATGCCGCTGCATTATATTCATATGATGTTTTTCACCTTCTTTATCTGTGTTGGATTAGCACTGACCATTAACCGGTTGGTGCTGGGCAACAAAGCAGAGTTTATTGGTTTGCAGGCAGTCTAATTCTGCTGAAGATGGAAAACCAATAATGTCTCGGGCTGCATAATCGGCAACTGCAGCCCGGCATGGATTAAGGCATCACCACTAATGACTGCGCCATTTATCCTATCCAGAATGGATGGAGATGAACTGCTCGGCTTTAGGGGCCAGATAATATCCACTGTATAGAGCCTATCCGGATTCAGGCCAGAAAAATGCAGACGACCAGCATGAGTATTGGGCGAGCTTGCTAGCAGCGTATAGGAAAATAATGCCTCCTCTCTATCCTCGGCAACTATCCCAAAACTATTCTCAAAATCCTGAGTATCCAAGCGCACCAACTCGCCGCTGTGAATCAATTGACGGTGCTGCTTATGCAGTGCCACAGCGGCGGTTAATTCGGCTTTTTCGTCCTTATCCATATCCAGTAAGTTGGCCTCAATACCCATATCCCCAAACAGTGCCACCCCGGCTCTAGTAGCCATGCTGATACTGCGCCCAGTGATATGACAATCTTTGGGCCCCACATGGGCACCCATAAATTCTGCCGGGAAAAACATTGAAAAGCCTTTTTGAATGGCCAGTCGATCCAATGAATCATTGCTATCCGAGGGCCAGATACGATCCGTATAAGCTAAAATACCAAAGTCAGCGCGGCCACCCCCAGAGGAGCAGCTCTCAATTTCAACCAGTGGATGGGCCGCGCGAACACGACCAAGCAACTGATAAAGGGACATTGTCTGGTAATGGGTCTCCGCTCGCCCCTCGGTATTGCCGGGCTGATTAATCGTCCGATTCATATCCCATTTTAAGTAGGCAATGGGGTACTGGCTCAGCAGCCCATCAATGCAGTTAAACAGATAGTCCTGAACCTCTGCTCTGGTTAAATCCAGCACCAGCTGATTTCTCGATAGAATTAATGGGGCTGGTGGCGTGCTCAAAATCCAGTCCGGATGAGCGCGATACAGATCGCTATCCGGGTTTACCATCTCAGGTTCAATCCACAGGCCAAACTCCATACCCCTAGCCTGCACAGTTTCAATTAGTGGCCCTAATCCATCGGGAAAAACTGTCTCATCCACAGTCCAGTCCCCCAGCCCAGCGCGGTCAGATTTGCGGTTTTTAAACCAGCCATCATCCAGCACAAAACGCTCTACACCCAGTTCCGCGGCACTGTCCGCCAGAGCCTGAAGCCGTTCCAGCGATAGGTCAAAATACATGGCCTCCCAGGTATTAAAGTGCACCGGCTTGGCCTTACCCGCCATACGGCTAGCGGTTAGATGGGAGCGGATATAGCGATGAAAGCAGCCGGATAACTCTGATAATCCATTATTAGTACTGGCGCCATAGAGCACCGGCGAGCAATAGGATTGGCTGGGTTCAAGACTCAGCTCACCGGGAAAAAATAGCTCCCCCAACTGGGCATAGGCACGACCGGTAAACTGCTCTTCAACACGAAGATGATGATTGCCACTCCAACCCAGATGCAGCCCATAGGCAGCGCCGACACTCTCGCTGGTCTGCTCAGTATGAATAATGACACCGGGAAATGAATCATGGGAGGTTCGCCCAGATCGGTTTTCCCGCAGATAGGTGCCCATAAATCGGTCCACCGGCTGAAGCTGAAATTCCTTGGCCCAGCGGCCCTGAAAACCAAGAATTTTATTGTAGTGCACAGGCACAGGGATACTAGGCGCATTGCATTGCTCTACCCATAGACGGCTATCACCCAGATTGCACAGCTCTGTGCTAGCAGTTAACAGATCGCTGTCAGCATCAAGGCCAATTCTATGGGTAACGCGAATCTGAGTGCCCTCACAGACAGATACAATAGTCAGATGGGTATCGCTATCTTGGGTTACTGAGGTAATCTGCGCACTGACCGCCCAACCTGTGCCCCCTCGATGTACCTGAATGCCCGGATTGCCCTGAAAGCCAGCACCTATTTCTGGTGACAGGGAAATGGGTGCCTCCTGAGGTTGGCAGGCCGGCGCCTCTTGTTGGGTTGCCAGCAGTGCCAGCATTTCCGGACTGGTGCCCTGGTCTAGGCGCACCCCCCAGTAGACTATAGCCGGACCATTGCTGCCGCAGTCCAACACTAAACTGCTGTGTCGACTATGGACTGTATAGAAAGGCGTTTCGGCTGCTGACATAGGGCAATCTTCTTATTGTTCTGCTGCTTTACTTGGGCTTAGGTGCCCATTCATAATGCCGTACTATCCGGGCCTAGGACCAGATATTATTAATCATACTGGTGTAAATCAAACTATAACAGGAGTTGTTATTTTGGGTTCCACAATCAATAGCCAGCTACCCTTTAGCGAAATTGTCAAAGTAAGGTACAGCGATCTGGACGCTCAGGGGCATCTGTACTTTGCCAACTACCTAGTGTTTGGCGATGAGGTGCTGGGGGCCTATATGGAGCAACTGGGCCTGAGTATTATGGATCCTCTCTCCGCGCCCTGTTTGATATTTACCGTGAATATTCACTGCGACTATCTCAATGAAATTGCAGGAGACTCTGAGATTGCAGTCTATGCGGGATACGGCCGCTTGGGTAAATCCAGCGCCGACGCGGTGTTTGAACTATATAATAATGCCGACGGGACCCTGTTAGCCAAAGGCGGATTAACCCAGGTATTTGTGGATCCTAAAACCCGGCAGTCAATGCCAATACCGCCTTTTTACAGAGAGAATATTCTTGAACAGCAGCAGGAGTTGCGACCCTAGGGTAACTAGCGCCGACGAATCTTGAAATATAAAAGGATGCCGGATAACGAACTGATTAGGGCCAGAATAGAGAAGAAACGAATAAATACATTACCAAAGTCATCTCTCTCGTTCCAATCCATAATATGCAGGCCCCACAGAAAATCCCAGGTGCGCCAGGCGTCCGAGCGCACCGCAACGATTTTCCCTGAATAGGGGTTTACATACACATTGACCAACTCGTCACCAGCACTAGCCTCTACCCTATAAAGAGGAAG
>JABJEX010000032.1 GCA_018663035.1 Porticoccaceae bacterium | reverse complement strand
GGTCAGCAAATTCGCTCGTATGTGTTGGATCAGTCGCGGATTAAAGACTTACGCACCTTGGTGGAAACCGGTAATACGCAGGCAGTATTAGATGGCGCGCTGGACCAATTTATAGAGGCGAGCCTTAAGCAGGGCCTGTAGTTTTAAATTATTAAAAGCAACAAAACAATTTGAGAATAATGTGAGCGAAAAAGGAAACGAGTCAGAACTACAAGCCGATGAGAATCAGCAGATCGCCCAGCGCCGTGAGAAGCTGGGGCGTTGGCGGGAATTGGGTGGTGCCTATCCGAACGATTTTACTCCAACGCATCTAGCCCAGAAGCTGGCCGAGGAGTGCGCCGACATGGTTGCGCAGGATTTGGAAGATAAAGCGATCGAGGTTTGTTTGGCTGGCCGCTTGATGACCAGGCGCATTATGGGTAAGGCGAGCTTCGCGCATATTCAGGACCGAAGCGGACGTTTTCAACTGTTCGTGCAACGCGATAGCTTGCCCGAAGGTTTTTATAACGAAGAATTCAAGAAGTGGGATATCGGCGATATTATTGGCGTTAGTGGCACCTTGTTCCGCACCAAAACGGGTGAGTTGAGTGTTCGTGTTTCGGATATACGTCTATTGGTCAAAGGCCTGCGGCCGTTGCCAGAGAAGTACCATGGACTGTCAGATAAAGAGATTAAATACCGGCAGCGTTATGTGGATTTGATCATGAACGAGGTGAGCAAGGATACCTTTCGTAAACGTTCTGGCATAGTCGCATTTATTCGCCAGTATTTGGCCGAGCGCGACTTTTTGGAAGTTGAAACGCCCATGTTGCAAGCTATTCCCGGTGGCGCGGTGGCGCGGCCTTTTGAAACACATCACAACGTGTTGAATATGGCGATGTTTTTGCGAATAGCGCCGGAGTTGTATTTGAAGCGCTTGGTGGTCGGGGGGTTTGAGCGTGTGTTTGAGATTAATCGTAACTTTCGCAACGAGGGGCTGAGCACCCGGCATAATCCGGAATTCACCATGCTGGAGTTTTATCAGGCGTATGCCAACTACGAGGATCTGATGGATCTGACCGAAGATATGTTACGCAAGCTGGCCGAGGCCGTGAACGGATCAGCTGTAGTGGACTATCAAAGTGAGACTCTGGATTTTGGTAAACCGTTCAGGCGGTTGACGGTGGCCGAATCTATTCTGGAATTTAACAAACACATTAAAGCAGAGGATTTGGAGAGCCGTGATGGTTTGGTGGCGCATTGCGAGCGACTGAAAGTTCCGGTTAAAAATGGTTACGGTATTGGCAAGTTGCAAATCGAAATATTTGAAAAGACGGTGGAACATGAATTGATGACACCGACTTTTATTACCGAATATCCAGTGGAAGTTTCACCCTTGTCGAGACGTAATGATGCCAACCCGTTTGTAGCCGATCGTTTCGAGATGTTTATCGCCGGGCGGGAGATTGCCAATGGTTTCTCTGAGCTAAATGATCCGGAAGATCAGGCCGAACGCTTTTTGGCGCAAGTCGTCGAGAAAGACGCGGGCGATAATGAAGCCATGCATTACGACGCCGACTATATTCGTGCGCTGGAATACGGTATGCCGCCGACGGCTGGTGAAGGTATTGGTATTGATCGGCTGGTGATGTTGTTGACGGATTCGCCGTCTATCCGCGATGTTCTGTTATTTCCCCATATGCGCCCTGAGTAGTGAGGCGCTGATACTAAGCGGATATAAAAAAGCCCAGCAAGTGCTGGGCTTTTTTATGTCTGGCTTGCAGGCTTATTTCAAGCTTGCGTAGTAGGCGGCCAGATTGGCGATATCTGTGTCTGACAGACCTTTGGCCATGGCAGTCATCATGGCATTGTCGCGCTTGCCATCTCTAAACTGTTTCAACTGGCTTACCAGGTAGGGTTCTTTCTGCCCGGCTAGGTTTGGCCACATGCCGTTATTGCTGATGCCGTTCATGCCGTGACAGCCTGCACAGGTCATTGATTTCTTTTTACCTTCCACTGGGTCTCCGGCCATGGCGCCAAAGGACAGTGTTGCGGCGATAAATGTGATTGCTAGTTTTTTCATAGTAGTCTCCAAGGGTTAATTCTTTGCTGTGCTGTTGCGCAGACAGTGGCTGACAAACAGCGAGGCGCTTAACAGCGCGACCGCTACCACCTGATGGGCTGCGGCTACAGGTACTGGTACATGATAGAGCAGGGTGCTGATACCAAGAGTAACCTGTAAAAAGAGTAGTGCCAGCATGCAGTAGAGGCCGATTTTAATCGGACCCTCAATCTTTGCTCTTAGGGCTTTAAAGCTAAACGTCAATATCAGACCGATAATAATGTAGGCAAATATCCGGTGGTTAAACTGGATAGTGGTAATGTCCTCGAATGCAGCTAGCCAGGCTGGTGCTGTACTGTAGAGCCCCGCAGGTATGAAGCTATCACCCATCAGAGGCCAGGTGTTGTAGGCGTAGCCGGCTTTGGTGCCAGCGACTAATCCGCCAGTCAGGATCATTAAGTAGATGATGACAGACAGACTATAGGAAAAATTTTTAATTCCACTGGGTTGCTGCGATGTTGGGTTTACGAGGTCAAAGGCAGTCCAAAGGATAAAAGAGTATATGAGCACAGCAGCGCCGAGATGGGCTGTTAGGCGATACTGGCTGACATGGGGGTTATCTACCAGGCCACTTTTTACCATGTACCAGCCGAGCAATCCCTGAAAACCCCCGCCGATCAACATGATTAACAGCTTGGGGGTGAGGCCGGCTTTGATTCGTTTGGTGAAGTAAAAAAACAGGAAGGGCACAATAAAAATAATGCCGATCAGTCGCCCCAGTACGCGGTGCAGATATTCGTACATAAAGATGTACTTGAATTCTTCAAGACTCATACCGAGATTAATTTTTTGGTATTCGGGAAACTGCTGGTACTTGAGAAACATCCCCTGCCAGTCAGCTTCTGTTAGCGGTGGGATGACACCCATAATAGGTTTCCAGTCGACCATGGAAAGCCCGGAGTTGGTCAGTCTGGTAACGCCCCCTAGCAGAATCATTCCGAAGATAACGGCGGCGCTAAAAAATAACCAGTAAGCGATCTGGCGGTCGTATTGAAGCCCTTGGTTTAGGGTTGCACTATGGTGGGGCATTGCGTACCTATTTACTCGAGTGTTGACTATTGGGTTGGTGGTCCTTCAACCAAGTTTTATTACGAAAGCGGCGCATATTTAGACCTGATTTTAGTCCAAAATCTAACAGAGATGTCGCATATAGCCAAATGACGTCTGCACCTATTTTAACAAGGATAAAAGGAATCAAAATACGGTTCAGCGCGATGCTGATTACAGTGACCACCATTGGGTATCTGGTGTCGCCTGCGCCGCGCAGAGCACCTGCCATACTAAACTCAATACCCATTAGCGGCAGACTACAGCTAATTATATAGGTGAAGGGTATCAGTAGGGCTACCACTTCAGGGTCGCTGATCATAAACCGGGCAATTTCTTCGGCGAAGCTGCTCATTAAAATGCCACCAAGAATCATGATGTAGACGCAGGTTCGCATGGTTCGCCAGCCTGCATTGTATGCACCCTGATGGTCGCCGGCGCCGAGATATTGGCTAACTAGGGTGGCGCTCGAAATAGAGAAACTAAACGCGATTACAATCATGAGGCCCAGTATGGACAATCCAATGCCATAGGTGGCGAAAGCAGCATTGCCGTAGCTGGCGAGAAATACCAAAAATACCAGTAGCCCGCCCTGGAAAAATATTTGCTCGAAGGCCGCTGGTGTACCTATCTTTACTAGATCACGACCATTGCGAACAAAATCTGGAATTGGGTTGACCGGCTTAAATGACAGCATCCCGAGTAGCCACAGCGCTATAAAAATAATCACTGTAATAATTGAGCCCACACCATTACCTATTGCTAGGCCAGACAAACCAGCCGCTTTCAGGCCGTGCCAGCCATAGGTGTAGGCCATGCCGAGGTAGACGCCTAAAACCGCGCCCATCAGCGCAGCCCAGAGTGGTGTAGTACTGTCGCCAGTCGCGCGAAAAGCCATGCTAAATATAAGAACAATCAGCATAGGTGGAGCGTACAGTACGGTGTAAAAAACAAAGTCCACGGCCATTTCATGGGCAGCAGGGGTGAGGTTAAAGATGCCAACCAATGGGTCTAAGAAGGGTATGGATACCCATGAGAGAAGCAGCCCATCAACCAAAAACACAAGTACTGACAGCGCTGCTATGCGCCCAGCCATTATTTTGTTTTCTGCGCCCCAATAGCGACCGACTAGGGCAGTAGTGCCGCTGGAAAGCCCCATCATGACGGCGAATAGAATAAAGAACAGGCGCTGTCCTGTGGTAACAGCAGCAGCTTCATCAAGGCCCATGCCGCCAGCGATCTTCAGGAATATAAGACCAGTAAGCATAAAGGCCATATTGCTGAGAATGGTCGGCCAAGTGAGGCGCCAGATAGCGAAAG
Organism: Porticoccaceae bacterium; assembly: GCA_018663035.1. Classification (GTDB taxonomy): domain Bacteria; phylum Pseudomonadota; class Gammaproteobacteria; order Pseudomonadales; family Porticoccaceae; genus HTCC2207. The sequence continues at coordinate 3,356 of JABJEX010000032.1, read as the reverse complement.
TGGAGACAGGATTCATGAGCGGCTATGATAACATTCGATGTCTTACATAAGTTAGCTTTTAGTGGATTTGGAGTATTTATATGGTTGATCAAGGCGCTGTCAAAATAGACCCAAGCTGGCTGTCTGTGATCGGCGATGAATTTGATAAACCTTACATGCAGGCATTAAAAGAATTCCTTGTGCAACAAAAAGACAGTGGCAAGGTGATATATCCACCCGGCTCGCAGTGGTTTTCTGCCTTTAACTACACGCCGTTTGGCAGAGTGCGAGTCGTGATACTGGGACAGGACCCTTACCATGGGCCCCATCAGGCGCACGGGTTGTGTTTTTCGGTGTTACCCGGCGTCAAGGTCCCGCCATCACTGGCCAATATTTATAAGGAACTGGCTGCCGATCTCGATATTCAACAACCCAGCCACGGATGCTTGACCAGCTGGGCTCAGCAGGGGGTGCTGTTGTTAAACGCTACTCTGACAGTTGAGCAGGCTAATGCAGGTGCCCATCAGGGCAGGGGTTGGGAGCAGTTTACCGATCAGGCGATCAGGGCGTTGAATGCACAGCGTGAGGGTATTGTATTTTTACTTTGGGGTAGTCATGCTCAGAAAAAGGGAGCATTTATCGATCAGTCGCGCCATCTGGTGCTAAAATCCGTGCATCCATCACCACTTTCGGCTTACCGAGGTTTTTTTGGCTGTGGGCATTTTTCAACAGCCAATAGTTATCTTCAACAGCAGGGCCAAACTCAGATAGACTGGCAGCTACCAGCAGAACAAGATATTCAGCTTTAAAAATATCTCTACTTTCCCCGGGAATCTTAAATTGCAGACTCGACATTGGCAGACGCCAAAAAATCTTCTTTTGGTTATGACTGTGGCCATGACGCTTGCCTTTGCTACCTGGATGGCACTGCTCAATAATTTTGTAATTGAAAAGGCCAGCTTTAGTGGCGCTGAAATTGGGATGCTGCAAAGTATCCGAGAAATTCCTGGGTTTCTCGCGTTTACTGCAGTGCTGGTATTACTGATTATTAAGGAGCAGTCGTTTGCTTACCTGTCCCTAGCGCTACTGGGTATTGGTGTTGCCATCGCTGGTTACTTTCCCTCTGTGGTGGGCCTCTATCTAACGACCTTTTTGATGTCTGTTGGCTTCCACTATTTTGAAACAGTGAAACAATCGCTCTCATTGCAGTGGTTGAGCATTGATGAGGCACCCAAGGTTCTCGGACAGTTGATAGCCGCGGGCTCTATGGCTTCGCTGCTGGTCTATGGGTTTTTAATGTTAGCTCAGGATCAATTTGGTCTGACCTATCAGGCTATTTATTTGATTGGCGGTAATATTTGTCTGGGCTTGACGCTCTTTGCCTGGCTGGCGTTTCCGCGCTTTGAAAGTACGACAACCCAACGCAAGCACCTCTTGATGCGCAAACGTTATTGGCTATATTACGCGCTGACCTTTATGGGCGGCGCGCGCCGGCAGATATTCGTAGTTTTTGCTGGGTTTTTAATGGTGGAAAAATTTGGGTATTCGGTAAGTGATGTAGCGGCACTGTATTTGGTTAACCATCTCTTTAACTGGGCCTTTGCAGGACGAATTGGTGCGCTGGTGGGGCGCATTGGTGAACGTCGAGCGCTGACCTTTGAGTACTGTGGGTTGATCTGCGTGTTTACCGCCTACGCCTTTGTTGACAACGCCTACTGGGCTGCTGGCCTGTACGTACTTGATCATCTTTTCTTCAGTTTGGCCATTGCGATTAAAACCTATTTTCAAAAAATTGCCGACCCTGCTGATATGGCATCCACTGCTGGCGTAGCCTTTACTATTAACCATATTGCCGCTGTATTTATTCCTGCACTGTTTGGTCTTATCTGGCTGGTGTCGCCGATGACGGTTTTTCTATTGGGCGCAGTGATGGCGGCGATAAGCCTAATATTGGCACGCAATATCCCGCGAGATCCCAGAGAGGGCAATGAGGTTGTACTGGGTAAGGTGTCGAGTATTACTGCAACTGGCTGAGCGCTCTTGTTTGACGCCAGCCTGATTAATTTTGGCTGAGCATTTACCGCAAAGGCGGCTTGTTGGCTTTAGCGCGCAGCCAGTTTAGGCCTTTGAATATGGCGGGCGTGTTGGCGATTTTGCGTTCAAGGGCAAACTTGCCAGGGTAGTCAATGAGTAGGGCACCCGCCACCATGGTCAGGATCCCCTGCCCGGGCAAGAACAGCATCATAATGCCGCCTAATAAAAGTATATAGCCGAGTAAATTCTTGCTTATAAGAGTAGCTAACCGAATCACAGGACGCCTAGTTTTCCACTGAGTTGGGCGACGCTTTTTGGGTACAAAATAGTCTTCTGGGATTTGAGCTACTAACCAGGGAAGTGAAAGTAAGCTGACAGTAAAAACGCCGAGCGATCCAAGCCCCATCCACATGAGTAGCTGCTGATTTGCTTCTAACAGTTCGATCATCTGATTTAGGGCCCAGGCTTTATTGTGTAAGGCAGGTTGAGGAAGTCTGCTGTATAGGTATGGCCATCAATTTTTATGTCCACAATATCAACAGCTTTGTCAGATAGTACGGCAAGAACTTCTATATGGTCGCCGTCTACAGTCACTGCCGACGCGACATTGCCTATAGCTCGATCATCAGTGTCGAAAATCTCAGTGCCTGGAGCTGGCAAACTGCCGGATTTTAAACTCAGGTGGTGCATTCTGCGTTTTACAGCGCCGCGATAATGGGCGCGCGCGACAATCTCCTGGCCTGTGTAGCAGCCTTTTTTAAAGCTGATGTAACCTAAGGCATCGAGATTTATCATCTGCGGAATAAACATATCAGTGGTCTCGGCAGTAATATCGGCCATGCCATTGCGAAGTCGCTCCAGATCCGTAATTGGTGTGATATCTGCTGGAGCCGGTATCTGGGTGATCTCAGTTTTAAAGAACACCGCATACTTTTTTAAGCTGGTGATGGCGATGTCGGTAACCGAGTTATGGGTTTCCAGCAGAATACGGCCATCGGCGTCCAAGCTTGCTTTAAACAGGTAAACAATCCGCCCTTTGGGGGTGCACTGGGCACCAAGGATGCTCTGTTCCTCAGTAAGGCTGTCCATATCACAGGTAACCTGACCCTGTAGAAACTTGCGACTGTCGGGACCTGTGAGTTGAATGTAACCTCTGTTGCTAGTCTGCTCTGTCATTGCCTATCCGTTTTGTTCACTTCAATAAGCTTCTTTATGCTGTAATAAAATCCACAGCTGTAGGTTAATTGGCGATTGTCTCTTATAATGCGGCTTTAACACAATTAATGATTCACGATGAATAAAAACCGCCTAATGTGGGCCAGTCGCCGGGGTATGTTGGAACT
>JABJEX010000031.1 GCA_018663035.1 Porticoccaceae bacterium | reverse complement strand
TGCATCATGGTTCAGTACTCCCTGTACGACCAGTTTCAAAGACTTGGCTCCGCCTGCTGGGCTCGAACCAGCGACCCAATGATTAACAGTCATTTGCTCTACCAACTGAGCTAAGGCGGAATCGTTAAGCGTCTTTGTGGCGCGCATTTTAGGCACCTCTCACAAAGGAGTCAACAGTTTCCGCGATTGATCTGCTCTCGTTTGTCATGGGGCTGCTATTCGTCCATTAGGCGCTTGCAGGCAAAGCTAAACAGTCTAAACTGCGTCTATTGATATTTACTGATCTAGTTCAAATTTTGGTTATAAAAATCTGACGCAAGTAACGCACTGAACCGGTGTTAGTTGACTGCCAATGACTACTTTATAATCAGATTTATCTCAGGATATAGGCAAGATATGGCTGTTTTATGACGATTTCAGGGCAGAAATACCTCATGCGGACACATTTCCAATCTCCAAGTAATCTCGCTCTGGTCGTTATACTGATGGCTGCTTTTGGCAGCCCCGCGCTGGCCGAAAATTTCACCGCTGATCAAGTGCCGCCAGTGAGCCAAGAGCCCTCAGCTTATAAAGAGCCCTTAGCGGGTAGTGAGCCCTCAGCTTATAAAGAGCCTTCAGCGGATAGAGAGCCCTCAGCGCATAAACAACCCCCAGCCACTAAAAACATCTCGACCCCATCAGCACAGCGCACAGAGAAAGCCCTCAGGGACCAGATTAGAATCAACAATCAATTCCAACCCCTGTTCAAAATAGTTACCGACGAGCTCGCCAACAATCAGGCCCTACACCTTGCTAATCCAGCGGTCTACGCCAAGTTTATTAACACCAAAGTCAAGCCCATGTGGGATGTGGCTTCAACCACCAGCGCTCTAATAGGCAAGGAGCGCTTTCATGCTCTTGCCTTTCCCCAGCAGCGAGCCCTAGTGCGGGCTGTAGACAAAACTCTGGTGCGCTATGCTTTTGAGGGGCTTGAACATTATTCCGGTCAGCGCTTTGAGGTGGTGGATACAGTGATCAGCAAGCAGGGTAATCTTGGATGGGTGCAGGTTGAGATGCAATCCCCGATAATTCCTGATCTTAATCTGGATCTCCTTATAAAACGTACCGACTCAGGTAGTTGGAAGGCCGTAGACTTGCGTTTCAAAGGCATAACCTATGTGGCTGTTAAAAAACACCAGTACCGTGAAATCATTGAAGAGCAGGGTATTCAGGCATTGATCGATACCTTAATCAAAAAGAATGATGAGTTCTTTTCTCGTATTTGCGCTCAGGTTGCTCCTGAGCAGAAGGTCAAACCACCTTGCTAAGTTCAACTAAAATATCTGCTGTCAGACCATTTAAAGTAGTAAGTAACTACTCACCTGCTGGTGATCAGCCTACAGCGATTGCCGAGCTTGTGTCGGGCCTGAATAATGGTTTGGCTGGCCAGACGCTGCTTGGGGTGACAGGTTCAGGTAAGACTTTTACGGTGGCCAAGGTCATCGAAACGGTTCAGCGGCCAACAATTGTGCTGGCCCACAACAAGACTTTGGCGGCCCAGCTGTATGGCGAATTTAAGGGGTTCTTCCCGAATAATGCCGTTGAGTATTTTGTCTCATATTACGACTACTATCAGCCAGAAGCCTATGTTCCGTCTTCTGATACTTTTATCGAAAAAGATTCATCGGTTAATTCCCATATCGAACAGATGCGTCTTTCGGCTACTAAGGCGCTGATGGAACGCCAGGACGTTATTGTGGTAGCGACTGTATCTTCTATTTATGGTCTTGGTGATCCAAGTTCCTATCTAAAGATGGTGCTGCATCTATCCCGCGGTGAGCAGATCGATCAGCGAGATATATTGCGGCGCTTAGCGGAGCTGCAGTATAAGCGCAACGATGTAGACTTTGACCGCTCCTCCTACCGAGTGCGCGGTGACGTGATCGATGTTTACCCGGCAGATTCGGATTACGAAGCCCTGCGCATAGAGCTTTTTGATGAAGAGATCGAAAATCTGACCCTCTTTGACCCGCTGACTGGTGAGGTTTTGCGCAAGATTCCTCGCTTTACCATTTATCCTAAATCCCATTATGTCACTCCCAGGGACAAGGTGCTTGAGGCGGCAGACAAGATCCAAGAAGAGCTGGTTGTCAGGCTAGAACAACTGCGCTCAGCAGATAAACTTGTAGAGGCGCAACGACTCGGTGAGAGAGTGCGCTATGACACCGAGATGATGCGAGAACTTGGCTATTGCAATGGTATCGAGAACTACTCCCGTTATCTCTCTGGCCGCGCGCCAGGCGAGCCGCCGCCGACTTTATTTGATTATTTACCTGACAATGCGCTGATGGTAATCGATGAATCCCATGTCTCGGTTCCGCAGCTCGGTGCTATGTACAAAGGTGACCGCTCTCGTAAAGAGACCCTAGTTGAATATGGTTTTAGGTTGCCCTCGGCGCTTGATAACAGACCCATGCGTTTCGATGAGTGGGAAGCAGTAGCACCGCAGATGATTTTTGTTTCTGCCACACCAAGCCGCTACGAGGCGGCTAATGCAGGGCAGATTGTTGAGCAGGTGGTGCGACCCACGGGCCTTTTGGACCCTGTGCTAGAGATTCGCCCTGCACTGACTCAGGTGGACGACGTACTGTCAGAAATTCGTACCAGGGCGGCCAAGAACGAGCGCATCCTCATCACTGTTTTAACCAAACGTATGGCGGAGGATTTAACCGAATATCTCGACGAGCATGGAGTGCGCGTACGTTACCTGCATTCTGATGTTGATACGGTTGAGCGTGTTGAAATTATTCGCGACCTGCGTCTAGGAGAGTTTGATGTGCTGGTGGGCATAAATCTGCTTAGAGAGGGGTTAGATATGCCAGAAGTTTCACTTGTGGCTATTTTTGATGCCGATAAAGAGGGGTTTTTGCGCTCTGAACAGTCTCTGATTCAGACCATCGGAAGGGCGGCAAGAAACCTAGAGGGCAAGGCAGTTCTCTACGCAGATAAAATTACCGGATCCATGCAGAGAGCTATGGACGAGACCGAACGACGTCGTGAGGTGCAGGTTGCTCATAATAAAAAGCACGGTATAACGCCTAAAAGTATTGTCAAAGGTATCGCCGATATTATGGAGGGCGCCTATGCTGCGACTGGAAAGAACAAGCGTGATCGCAAGGTGGCAGAGGGCGGCAACGACTACAACCTCAGTGCTGTGGATTCTATTCAGAATATAGCTAAAGAAATTAAGAGGCTGGAAGATAAGATGTACCAGCACGCACGCAACCTAGAGTTTGAGGAGGCAGCGCAGGTGCGCGACCAACTTGGCAAGCTGAGAGAAAAAAGCCTAGCGTCTTAGACTAGTTCTTTTGTACTAGCCGTTCAGTGCTATTTTCAATAGGGTCCAGATTGCATACTATTAATTTGCACTTCAGGAAGAAATGCATCTAGGAAGGTCAT
>JABJEX010000030.1 GCA_018663035.1 Porticoccaceae bacterium | reverse complement strand
TGCTGAGGCTCTAAATTCGGCTCAGTGATGGCTAGGTTATCTGTGACGTCGGCTAGGCTGTCTTCCTCGCCGACTGGCGCAGAGGTTCTGCGCAACATAACAAGCAGCAACAAAATAAGGGCTCCGAGCCCACCCCAGACATACCAGGGCTGCTGTTGTAACAGACTAATAATTTGATCACTGCTAGCTGACTTGCCAGCTGTCTTTGGGATGCTCTTTTCTTGCTCATTGGCTCTGTTGCGCTCCGCGACCTCCACCAATGTTGCCAATGTATCTACCTGAGCTTGCAGCAGTGCTATGCGCTCGCGCAGTTCGATATTTTCCAGCTGAGTTTTGTTGATTTCGTCCTCGGCCAAACTCAGCTTTGAGGTCAGTTGCTGTATCTCATTGGCCGCAACGGCATCCAGAGCTACAGGTTCTATATCAGCAGTCGCCTCTGAGCCGCTCAAAACCTCTGAACTGGCCTCAGACTCAGCAAATAACACCTCAGGTTCATTAATATCATAGGCGGATGCTAGCTCTAAACGGCCTCCAGCAGTTTCCTGATCCTCTTGGAAAACTGCTTCTAGAAACAGCTCGTCGTCAGTTTGGATTACGTTTTGTGGCTCATTGGGAACCTGGTTGTCTAATGCCCAGGCTGGCGTTTCCTCAACCGTATTGGCTCGCAAGCCAATCTGTTCTGCCACCAGATCACCAGCTTCTCGGCTAATTTCAGTTTTTGAGGGCAAGCGTATAATAGCGCCCTTCTTTAATCTATTGGCGTCACCTTCAACAAAGGCGCTGGCGTTTTGACCGTATAGTGCATCCATAGTTTGCAGGATTGTCAGGCCACTGGGTTTAAGACGTTTGGCGACGTTCCATAGGGTATCTCCCTCTACCACTCGGTGCTGAGTACCGGAGATATTTTGGACCCCAGCGCCTGATTGCGGACCCGCCTGCGAAGCGGCCCTAGCATTGGCAGGGCTAGTAACCGGAGTAATAATCTGCCTGGTGTTATATATGGGTAAATCTAAGAGGACTGTATACTCGCGCATTATGCGACCGCCGGGCCACTCCAGCTGCACTAAAAAATCCAGAAAGGGCTCAACAACCGGTTTGTCGCTGGTAATTGAGATTACTCGCTCGCCCCAGATATTATCTATGATCGAGAAATCCAGCTCTGTGAGGTGACTATCTCTGCTAATACCTGCTCGGGAAAAAGCTGCCGCTGAACCCAACTGGGCACGCATTTCAGAATTTTTAAGGCCACCTAGATTGTTAAGGCCAATTTCCGCGTGAAGGGGCTCATTGAGTACTGATTTGAGGGTTATATCGCCAAACCCAACAGCCAGTGTTGTGCCTGTGTATAGCAGCGTTGCCGTGACTATGACTGCAATAAAATGGTTGGAGTACTTCCTAATTGTCATAATTTTTTCCCGTAAAACGCACAGCATGTCCGTTTTGAATTTAATCCGTAGCCAAATTCTAGAGATTGCGCTGAGATTTTCTACTTATATTGGCTTATTTAGCGGATTAATTACGCAATCCCATAAAAAAAGGGCCAACCTCTGACGTAAATCAGCCGGCGGCCCTGTTTCAAAAGGCGCTATTTAGCGCTCGATAATAATCCGTAGCATTCGGCGCAATGGCTCAGCGGCGCCCCACAAAAGCTGGTCGCCGACTGTAAAGGCTGAGAGATATTGCTCTCCCATATTCATCTTGCGCAGTCGACCAACTGGGACATCAAGCCCCCCAGTCACGGCTGCTGGCGTGAGATGAGCAACTGAGGCTTCTTTATCATTAGGGATAACTCTGGCCCACTGGTTGGCCTCAGCCAACATGGATTCTATTTCATCCATCGGCACGTTCTTGGTTAATTTGATGGTCAGCGCCTGGCTGTGGCAGCGCATGGCACCAATGCGAACGCAGAGCCCGTCCAGGGGTATCGGGTTACCCTGTCGATTAAGGATTTTGTTGGCCTCAGCCTGGTTCTTCCACTCTTCGCGACTCTGGCCGTTCTCGAGCTGAGCATCAATATAGGGCAGCAAGCTGCCAGCAAGCGGGTGGCTCCAGTTATCTACTGGGAATCTATCGGAACGCAACGTATCGGTGACTTGCTGATCAATATCCAAAATAGCGGACGCTGGATTAGCCAATGCGTCAGCCACGGAGCTCTTGATAACCCCCATCTGATTAATCAACTCGCGCATATTCTGTGCACCAGCTCCAGAAGCTGCCTGATAGGTCATGGATGTGGCCCATTCCACCAGATTGGCATTAAATAATCCGCCGAGACTCATCAGCATTAGGCTGACGGTGCAGTTGCCACCAATATAGTCTTTGACGCCATTGGCTAGGCCGTCTTTGACTACCGACATATTCACTGGGTCGAGCACGATTATGGAGCTATCCTCCATGCGCAGTGCGGAGGCAGCGTCGATCCAGTAGCCATTCCAACCTGCGCTGCGCAGTTGCGGGTAGACCTCTTTGGTGTAATCGCCCCCCTGACAGGTGAGGATAATATCCATTTGCTTGAGAGCCTCGATATCGAAAGCACTCTTCAGCAATGGTATTTCCATACCCACATCAGGCCCTGCCTGACCGGCCTGTGAGGTGGTAAAAAAGATCGGCTCTATATGGGCGAAGTCATTTTCCTCGCGCATTCTGTCCAACAGCACAGATCCCACCATGCCACGCCAACCGATTATTCCTGTCTTTTTCATCTGTCTAACCCTTAGTTAATCCTGTAAATCTTTTTGTTACCATCTGCGCAGATGCTATGTGCCAGAATCCAGCCAAAATCTCGCTAGATAGTGAAGCCAAGAACCTAAAGCGCCGCTACAACCGCATCACCCATCTCAACCGTACCAACCCGTGTCATGCCATCTGTGTAAATATCCCCAGTCCGCAGTCCCTGATCCAGCACATCACTCACCGCCGTCTCAACTGCATCTGCCGCCTGCGGCGCGCCAAGCGAATAACGCAGCATCATGGCAACCGACAAAATGGTCGCCAGGGGATTTGCCACGCCCTGCCCGGCAATATCTGGAGCCGATCCATGACAGGGTTCATACATACCTCCGCCGTTCTTATCCAGTGATGCCGAAGGCAGCATGCCAATAGATCCAGTTAACATGGCCGCGGTGTCCGACAAAATATCGCCAAACATGTTACCCGTCACCACCACATCAAATTGCTTGGGTGCCATTACTAGCTGCATCGCTGCGTTGTCCACATACATATGGCTGAGTTCTACCTCGGGGTAGTCAGCGGCCATCTCGCTGATAACTTCACGCCATAAGACGGTCGCTTCCAGCACATTAGACTTGTCTACCGAACAGAGTCGCTTACCGCGCACCATGGCCGCTTCAAATGCCATGCGACCGATACGGCGAATCTCAGATTCATTGTATTTGTAGGTGTTGTATCCCTCGCGCTCTCCATTTTCTAGGGTGCGTATGCCGCGGGGTTCACCAAAATAAATACCACCCACCAACTCGCGGACGATCAAAATATCCAGACCGGACACAAATTCAGGCTTTAGCGACGAAGCATGAGCCAGCTGAGGATACATAATTGCGGGTCGCAGGTTACCGAACAGTTCGAGCTCTGAGCGTATGGTCAGCAGCCCTTTCTCTGGACGCAAATGACGCTCAATATCATCCCATTGGGGGCCGCCTACAGCGCCGAGCAAAATAGCATCCGATGCGCGGGCCTTGTCCAATGTCTCCTTGGGGCAAGGCTCACCCACAGCATCCAGCGCGGCGCCGCCCAAATGAGCATAGTCCAGCTCGACACCAAGATCGAATTGGTCGCTAACTTTTTGCAACACCCGAACCGCCTGCGCAATGATTTCTGGGCCTATGTTGTCGCCGGGTAAAACTAATACTTTTTTCATTATTTAATAGCTCCAAAGACCCAGGGGTGTTGCTGGGCGCGATCAGCTTCATAGGCCTTGATCTGATCGGCATGCTGCAGGGTTAAACCAATTTCATCTAGACCCTGTAATAGGCACTCTTTACGGAACTCATCAAGTTCGAAATGAAACACATGACCAGTATCTGTACTGACTGTCTGCGTATGCAGATCAATAGCAAGCTGGTAACCCTCTTGAGCTTCCATCTCGTCAAACAATGTATCCACCTGCTCTTCGCTTAAGATCACTGGCAACAAGCCATTTTTAAAGCAGTTGTTGTAGAAGATATCTGCATAGCTCGGCGCGATGATGGCATTGAATCCGTAGTCCTCTAGTGCCCAAGGCGCGTGCTCGCGACTTGAACCACAGCCAAAGTTTTTGCGTGCTAACAAAATAGACGCACCTTTATATCTGGGAAAATTAAGCGGAAACTCTGTATTAATTGGCCGATTGCTGCAGTCTGCCCCCGGCTGCCCTTCATCCAGATACCGCAACTCATCAAACAGATTGGGGCCAAAACCACTGCGCTTGATCGACTTTAAAAACTGCTTGGGGATAATCATGTCCGTGTCCACATTGGCGCGATCCATAGGACTTACCAAACCACGGTGTGTGGTAAATGCTTTCATTATTGATCACCTCCTACAAATTCACGCACATCAACAATATGCCCAGCCACCGCGGCGGCAGCCGCCATTGCAGGACTCATTAAATGGGTGCGACCGCCATTGCCCTGACGACCTTCAAAATTGCGGTTGCTCGTGGAAGCACAGTGCTCCCCCGCTCCTAACTTATCCGCATTCATGGCCAGACACATGGAACAGCCAGGCTCGCGCCAGTCCATACCTGCGTCTATAAATATTTTGTCCAGCCCCTCGGCCTCAGCCTGGGCCTTGACCATCTGCGAACCTGGCACTACCAGTACCTGCTTTACCGAGCTGGCAACTTGGCGACCCCTGGCTATAGCGGCCGCGGCGCGCATATCCTCAATCCTCGAGTTGGTGCAAGAGCCAATAAATACACGATCTACCTTGATGGAGTTAATCGCCTGCCCGCCCTCAAGGCCCATATATTCCAATGCTCGCTCAAGTCCTTTGCGCCGCTCTTCGCTGGACTGCTCATCCAATGTGGGTACTGAGGCCGTGACCGGCGCAACCATCTCAGGGGATGTACCCCAGGTAACCTGAGGCGCAATATCATCCGCCTGTAATGTCACCTCAGTGTCAAACAACGCATCAGCATCGCTGGTTAGAGTATTCCAGTAGTCGACCGCCTGCTCAAACATCTCGCCCTTAGGCACAAACTGACGCCCTTCGCAGTAATCAATGGTCTTCTGGTCCACCGCAACCATACCTACTCGGGCACCGGCTTCAATGGCCATATTACACACTGTCATGCGCCCCTCTATAGACATATCCCGAAACACAGATCCGGCAAACTCAATCGCATGCTCATTGCCACCAGCTGTGCCGATCTTTCCGATAATTGCCAGAACCACATCCTTGGGTGTCACACCAGCCCCTAGGGTGCCATTTACGGTGACCCGCATATTTTTCATTTTCTTGGCTACCAGACATTGTGTAGCCAATACATGCTCAACCTCAGAGGTGCCTATACCATGAGCCAAACAGGCCAAAGCACCATGAGTCGCAGTGTGGGAATCGCCACAGACCACGGTCATACCCGGCATAGTGGCTCCGAGCTCAGGGCCCATTACATGGACAATACCCTGCCCCATCTCATTAATTTTAAATTCCTTGATGCCGTAGAGATCACAGTTATCGTCTAAAGTTTGCACCTGTATACGTGAAACCTCGTCCGTCATGCCCGCAACACCAGCACCGCGCTCCGCTTTATCTGTAGAGATATTATGATCTGGAGTCGCTATATTCGTATCCAAACGCCAGGGCGCTCGACCTGCCAGCCGCAGCCCCTCAAAGGCCTGAGGTGAGGTCACCTCATGGATCACATGGCGATCAATATAGATTAGCGATGACCCATCACTATTCTGTTTAACAAGGTGGCTGTCCCACAGCTTGTCGTAAAGTGTTCTTCCCATCACAGTCTCCTAGACGTGGTTTTGTATTGCGCGCATTGTAAACCTGTCATATGATGAATTAAATTCATATTTAGCATGCTTTACATTCTTTTGAGGAATGAAATGGATAATCAGAACCTAAAAGCTTTTATTACAGTAGCCCACTGCGGTTCGTTTTCGGAGGCAGCCGAGCGGCTCTATCTGACTCAATCAGCAATCAGCAAGCGTATTGCCCAGCTAGAACAGCAAGTTGGAAAAAAGCTTTTTGATCGCTTCGCGCGTCAGGTCAGCCTGACCGAGGCTGGGGCCGAACTGTTACCAAGGGTCAAACGTATTCTTCAGGAGTATGAAAATGCCTTGCAAGCGATAAGCGATCTCTCAGGTGAGGCCAGCGGCACGCTCCGACTGGCAATCAGTCATCATCTCGGCTTGCACCGCCTACCCCCGATCCTAAAACAGTTTGCTCAGAAGTTTCCGGGTGTAACCTTGGATATTGAGTTTATGGACTCCGAAAAGGCCTATGAACGCGTCCTGCAAGGCCAGTCTGAAGTAGCTGTGATCACTCTAGCTTTAGAGCCGCAACACAATATCGATAGCAAGGTGATTTGGAATGACCCGTTGCGTTTTATCTGCGCTGAGGATCACCCCCTAGCAAAAATTGCCCGACCCTCGCTGGATGATTTGGCGGCGTATTCAATTATTTTGCCGGGCATCAACACCTACACGGGACAGATTATCCAGAAGCTTTTTAAGCAGGAAGGAATACCACTCAAGGCGCCTATGTCGACCAACTATCTGGAGACCATAAGCACAATGGTAGAGGTGGGGCTCGGCTGGAGTGTGCTGCCGGAGACGCTGGTAAAAAACCTGCATGTGATGCCCTTTGAGGGTGTGAAGATTGAGCGAGAATTGGGCTATATTCACCACACTAAAAGAAGTCTGTCTAATGCGGCGCTGGCGTTTGTGGGGCTTCTCGAGGCCGCAGCCTAGTCAGGGCTATTTACCAGATTCCAGCGCACGTATAAGGTCGGTAAATTCTTTACTGCTATCTGGGCTAAGCTGCATAAGTACTTTGTGGGCTTCGAGAACTTGGCGACGCACTTCGTCTAGATCTGGGTCGACGGCCTCTAGATCCTGGAGCTCAACGTCGATATTGGGGATCTCTTGGAAGATATCAATAATCTCATCAAAGCCCATGCAGTCGAGGGTGCGTAAAATGCTGGGATTTTGGCAAAACAACTGAATATTGATGCTGTACTCTTTGCGGCAGTGCAGACCCAACTTGGCAATGAGCCCGAGAGTGGTGCTGTCGACGCATTCGGCCTCTAGCATATCGATCACGACCTGTTTGACATCAGTGCTGCCAAAGATCACGTCCATATGGCGATTTAGTGAGCCGCAGAGATTGACTCGGACGTCGCCGCTAAACTTGAGTAGGTAGCTGCCGCCTTTGTCTGAGACAAGGATTTTACCCGAGCTCAAAACATACCTCCGGTGAGCAAGAGCACTGAGATATCATCCTGAGGGTCTTCGATGTAGTCGATAAACAGCGCCTCTTTCAGCTGCTCTATATTGCCAGAGCTAGTGGAAAGGTATCTGAGTAAGGTACGCTCTTTTTGTGCAATCTCTTTGTTGGGTAGCAGGTCGTAGACGCCATCAGACAGAAGAACCAGCGCAAAGCGTTCTGGAAGCTGTATCTGCTCGACCACCCAAGTGGCGTCCTCAAAAATACCAGCGGGCTTACCTTTGCCGGGCAGAAATTTGGCCTTATTGTCGACGATCAATATTGGCTGCGGCTGCTGGGCTCCCACCACATAGCGAAGTTCTCTAGTCTCTGTATCCAGCGAGCCCGCCACTAGGGTCAGATGCTTGCCAAGCCCGGTGGCCAACAGCTGGTTATTAATATGCTCGACCAAACCCTCAGGGGCCTGAGCCAGTGCCGCATAGTCTTTTTCCAACATATGGCGGCGGATTACTCGGCCAATCATAAAGCGCAGCAATACCGTGACAAATGCTGATGAGGCACCGTGACCTGAGACGTCGGCAAAGTAAAATAACAAATACCGATCCAGCACAAAGTTGTAGCCAACAAAGTCGCCACTGAGATACAGAGATGGCGTGATGGAGTGAGATATTTCGTATTCACCAAAAGCCAGTGGACTCTCAGGCATTAGGCTCTTTTGCACTTCCAAACCGGCCAACTGGTCCTGCTTTAACAGCCGCAGACTCTCTTGCAATTCACGATTGGTGGTTTCTAATTCGGCGCTGTAACTGCTAGTTTGCCGCCTGGTGCTGGCCAGTTCGGCCACGCGAGCCAAGGCTCTGTCTAAATCGTTTTCATCGGACTCTGGCAGTATGACGTCTGCCACACCCAATCGAAAGTAGGAGGCGATCTGGTCTAGATCTGCACTATCTATGGCCATAATCACCAGATAGTCGGCACAGAGTTGCTGAAGTTCCTCATTGTGTTGGGCTGTATCAAGGGGAATATTTGGGGAGGCCAGCACTAAGGGCTGATTAAGCGGATCCTCACAGACAGACTCCAGAGACCGAGTGTCTTGCACCCTTAGAGATTCTGCTCCAACGGCTTGCAAGTCTGACTGTAATTTCTCTAGCCCAACAGCATTATCTTCAACAAGGATAACTGGGCCTTTTAGTTCGCTCATTAGGTACCGGCTTTAACAATTACTAATTTGGCTTCTTTGGGAAGCTCTGCTGCTTTTGTGAGAGAGTAGCAATACCTGCTCTACACAACAATCTTAAATTCTAAACTGGCTCTTCAATCTAGTAATCGTAATCATCCAAATCGCCAAAATCATCTTGGATGGCGCCATCATTGACCAAATATTCTCTGCGCTGCAAATAGACATCCCTCACAAATAGATAGCTATCACCAGATATCACATCATCTAGTCCAAGCAACTCCGCCCTGGTGCTGACTAAGCTGACAACTCTAAGGCCGTTACGGTCGGACACATCATCCAGATAGGACACTGGATTGGCAAAACTATCAATAAATTTTGAGGGCGCGTCACGCAGGGTTGAGGGACCTATAAGGGGCAGCATAAGGTAAGGGCCCTCTGAGACACCCCATGCACCTAATGTCTGGCCAAAGTCCTCGCCTTCACTCTTTGGCAAACCTGCACGCTGAGCCACGTCGAGCAGCCCGCCGACACCTATGGTGCTGTTAATTAGAAAACGGCCTGTATCGTTGGCAGCTTGGGAGAACTTGGCCTGCAGCAGATCGTTAAGGATATTGGTTAGCTCGTCGAGGTTGCTGAACAAATTGCCTATGCCTTTTTTAAAAGGCTCCGGCACTGTATTGCTGTATAGCTTGGCTACTGGGCGCGCCACGTAGTCGTCAAGCTTTAGGTTAAAGCTATGAGCCTTGCGGTTGAGATCCTGAAAAGGGTCAGGATCCTGATATTCATCAGCAACAGTGAACGATGAGAGTACTGCTAGGCAGGTCAGTATCATCTTCGCTAATGGATTAGGTTTATTCATGTTCTTCTCGCAAATCATTTGCTTGGTTTGCAGCCTTAGTGGCCGATCGTGCCCTGATGTGGCTATTCTACTTCTGCCGGTAGCCTTCGTATACCGTATTTTTGGTTATACGATGGGGCGAAAACCGCAGATTATCTCTCTGTCGAACAACGTCTGAAGAATATCGCCCCCAAATTTAACCAGCACCTCAGGTTATGGATGGCTTACCTCGGCCGCTAACTTAACTATAGCTGCTCTACCACTAAGTTGCTGTTCTTCTAAAATCTCGAGCAAACGGAGAGTTAGGGGGTTAGATTCCATAAAACCTAGCTGTAGCTCGCGGTTGCGGTACACAATCAGGGCAGTAACCTCGATATCTGCATCAGCAGGCCTATCCGCTGCGGGCTGATAATTAGGGCCAATGCGGTGCACCGGATACTGATAAACAAAGCGCCATGCAGTGGGTGAAACCACCGGATAATCTGCAAGCACATCGCCATGAAAAGCCAGGTTTTCTGGTATCTCGATTGGAGAAATATCTAGGGCTAGCTCAACCCATTCATAATGGGCTAACTCAAGCATAAACACCGGATCGCCCTGCTCTGGTTGGCGCTCGTGCTGCAAATAGCCGAGGAATTCCTCGCTAATATCTAGAAAATATGGACTGTGGCTCTGATGACGATAGATAAAATCTCGCACCAATTACCGCCAATTTTGCGGCTGGATAATAGATTTTAGAATTGGAAATCCAGAGGCCAAAAAACCCTCGATATTATTAAAGAAAAGCTTGCGGTAGATTGCTAGCCGGCGGTTTTCGATATTGTCTGGGGCTTTATTTAGCTGCGGGTGACGCAGGTGGGCAGCAAATTCTAGTTGCGTATCTTGAAACGATTGCCGCTGGACCTGCGACTTTTGCCAAGCAGGCTTAGGCATGTTAGGCAACCGCTTCTTGTGCCTCACAGGTCTGCTGTATCGTTCTGATCATTGCTACCTCCTCGAGCAGATCTGTTATCGGAGGAAGATTAAAATCGCGCTCCAACAATGTGGGAAAAACCCCAAATTGCTGGTACGCCAGCCGCAAAAGACCCCATACTGGATCAATGACATCAGCACCATGGGTGTCTACTTGTAAATCAGCAGCCTCCTCATAATGGCCAGCAATATGCCCATAGACAATTCTCTCACCGGGCAGGCCTTGCAAAAATGTCTGGGCGTCATAGCCATGATTAATGCTGTTCACGTAAATATTATTTACATCAAGTAAAAGATTGCAGTCAGCTTTTTCGAGCACGGCGCAGGTAAAGTCTAACTCGGACATTTCCTGCTGGGGGGCTGCGTAGTAGGAGACATTTTCCATGGCGATGCGCTGGCCGAGAAAGTCTTGAATCTGACTAATGCGGTCTACCACATAGTCCACTGCTGCGCTGGTAAAGGGGATTGGCATGAGGTCGTAGAGATGGCCAGAGTCGCTACAGTAGCTGAGGTGCTCGGTGTAAAAGTCAATCTGGTGCTCGGCTATAAAGGCTTTGATGTTTTTTAGCAGTTGCCAGTCGAGGGGAGATGGCGAACCAATCGATAGGGATAGGCCGTGGAGTACAAAGGGAAATTTTTCGCTGTATTCCCTGAATGCTCTGCCGTAGCGGCCACCTACGTTGATCCAGTTCTCTGGCGCAACTTCCATAAACTGCACCTGTTGAGTGGAAACGGAGGACAGCGAGCCCAGCAAAGCTCGCCGCAACCCTAGACCAGCCCCATCGACTGGGTGCTGTCTGGTCATGTTTGGTGACAAAATTAGTCAGCTTTTATTGCGACTAGCTATTGCCACCACATTTGCCCTCGGAACCTTTGCCGTCGTCTGTAGCCTTCTCACCGCCACATTTGCCTTCACCGCACTTACCCTCGGAATCCTTGCCCTGTTGTGATGCATTTTCACCGCCACATTTTCCTTCGCCGCATTTACCTTCACCACACTTGCCCTCGGCCTGTTTACTCTCGTCTGATGACTTGTCACCCCCGCATTTACCCTCGCCACATTTACCTTCAGCCTGCTTGCCTGCTAGGTCGTAACCGGATGATAGTTGATCTGCTTGGAATGGATTCTCTGAGGCAAAAGAGGATGATGAGAGCGCCATGCTTGCGGCTAGTGCAACGCTCACTGCTGCAGCCACAGGGTTAATTGTTGGTTTAGC
>JABJEX010000029.1 GCA_018663035.1 Porticoccaceae bacterium | reverse complement strand
GCTTGATTGATAATATGGTGGCTGCTGGCGCGCTCTTTGGAGACCCGAAATAACACAGTATCCATGCTGTGGTCGGGAAAGCCTGAGAAATCCCAGTCACTGAATTGGCATTGCAGCCCGGCAGCGTTTGCTTGGCGCGCTATATCAAACCTATTGCTGACGAGGTTGATATTGCATTGGGTGAGATTATTAATATTTGCCCAGCTGGTATTGGGCCAGTTTTCATCGGCAATTAGTAGGCAGTTGCCGCGCAGTGCTGGCAGTTGTCGCAGCAGTAGTGCAACGCTTCCGTCTTCTGCGCCTGACCTGATGCCTGTCTTGGATTCCATTATATAGAGCTGACCTCATTGTCCCGCAGAGGCCGATAGTCGCCGGGCTCTAGGTCTGGGTCTAAGATAATTTCGCCAACTTGAAACCTATGCAGGCTAACCACATGATTGCCCAGTGCTGCAAACATACGTTTTACCTGATGATACTTGCCTTCAGCTATTTTTAGATTGAGATGATACTCATCAATTTGCTCCATGCTTGCTGGAAGGCAGCGATGTTTCTCTCCTTCTAAAAGCACGCCCTCGGCGAGCCTTGCGGTATAGTCGTCGCCGATGGGCTCCGCTAAACCCACTCGATAAATCTTGGCGCAATCAGACCTTGGCGATGTCAGTCTATGGTTCCACTGCCCATCGTCGGTGATTAACAGCAGACCCGTGGTATCTATGTCCAGCCGTCCAGCTATCTGAAGCTCTTCACTGCGATGCTCGAACATAAGGCCAATAGCCGTGGGATTGTTGTGATCTTTGGTCACAGACACAACGCCAGCTGGTTTATTCATCATAAAGTAGCGCTTTTGAGCCATGCTGATGGGCGAACCTTCAATGGCCACCACCTGATCGACACTGATCTTCTGTGCGGGGTTGCCAGCAACTTCATCGTCTATGCTCACCAAGCCATTTTTAATTAGGCGCTTGGCATCTGTGCGCGATAGATCTGTGGCGTTGCTTAAATATTTGTCAAGGCGCAAGGTTATTTGGTATCCGCTTTAGCGAGCATTTGGGCGGCCTGTTTGGCAAAGTAGGTCAAAATGCCGTCGGCTCCAGCGCGCTTAAAGGCGAGGAGAGATTCAAGAATTACCTGCTCAGGATTTAGCCATCCTTTTTCAAAGGCGGCGCAATGCATGGCATATTCGCCACTCACCTGATAGGCGAAGGTGGGGGCTTTTAGCTCATCTTTAACGCGGCGTACCACATCGAGATAAGGCATACCGGGTTTCACCATAATCATGTCTGCGCCTTCATCTAGGTCTAGCGCGCATTCATGCAGGGCTTCATCTGAATTGGCTGGATCCATCTGATAGGTCTTTTTGTCGCCACCTTTGATATTGCCTGCAGAGCCAACCGCATCCCGAAATGGGCCGTAGTAGCTTGAGGCGTATTTGGCTGAGTAGGCCATGATTTGCGTATTAACGAACCCCTGCTCTTCAAGCGCTTCGCGAATCTCTCCAATTCGCCCGTCCATCATATCTGAGGGCGCGACTATATCTGCACCGGCCTCGGCATGGGATAGAGCCTGCTTAACCAAAACTTCATTGGTAATATCATTAAGCACATAACCAGTTTCTGGGTCGATAATGCCGTCTTGACCATGGCTAGTGAAAGGGTCAAGGGCAACATCAGTAATAACACCCAATTCAGGCACGGCCTGCTTAATGGCCTTGACGGCTCGCTGAGCCAGAGCGTTGGGGTTGTATGCTTCTTCTGCTAGTAATGACTTACTTTCTTGGTCGACCACGGGGAATAGAGCGATGGCGGGGATTCCCAGCGCAGCAATCTCAATCGCCTCTTCTACAAGCAGGTCTATGGACAGTCGATTAACACCAGGCATAGAAGCAACAGCTTCTGTCTGCTGAGTTCCTTCGATTACAAACATGGGCAGTATCAGATCATTGGCCGACAGGCTGTTTTCGCTGATCAGACGCCGTGAAAAGTCGGTAGCGCGATTACGACGCATGCGCGTGTAAGGGTAGGGACCATGATTAGTTTTAAAGCTCATTTTATCTCCCGCACAGCAACGATGGATTCAGGCTGCTTTCTAATAGCGGCGCCTATAATACTGAAAAACTTGGGGCCACCGCTATTAATGGTTTTTAGACTCTGCAATTAAATGCGCGCAAAAACTCTTTCTGCAGCAGCTAGGGTATCGTCAATATCCTGATCTGTGTGAGCTGCCGACATAAATCCGGCTTCGTAAGACGCAGGTGCTAGGTACACACCCTCTTCAAGCATGCCATGAAAAAACTTTGCAAAACGCTCTGTGTCACAGGCCATAACCTGGCTGTAGTTGATGATTTTTTCTTCCTCGGAAAAGAACAGGCCCCACATAGTACCCACATGGTTACTTGTCATTGCGATGCCCGCCGCTCTGGCGCGCTCTACAAGCCCCTTGACGAGGCGATCGGTGCGCTGGATTACCGGCTCCAGAAAGCCCGGCTCGGAAATTAGCTCTAGGGTAGCTAGGCCGGCGGCCATTGCCACTGGGTTTCCGGATAGAGTCCCGGCCTGATAAACAGGGCCGAGGGGGGCAATTTGTTGCATGATTTCACGTTTGCCGCCAAAGGCGCCAACGGGCATGCCGCCGCCAATTACTTTGCCTAGGCAGATCAAGTCTGCGTCGATACCATAGTGGCCAATAGCGCCCTGCTGGCTGATGCGGAAGCCAGTCATAACCTCATCGATAATTAGCAGAGCACCGCTCGCGGTACAGCATTCTCGCAGTGCCTCAAGGAATCCTGGAATAGGAGGCACACAGTTCATGTTGCCAACTACTGGTTCAACAATGACGCAGGCAACCTGATCACCAATTTCGGCGAAGGCCTGTTTAATCTGCTCTATGTCGTTGTAGTTGAGAGTCACTGTATGGTCGGCTAAGCAATCTGGTACGCCGGGAGAGCTAGGTACACCGAGAGTCAGCGCGCCGGAACCGGCTTTGACTAGCAAAGAATCAGAATGACCGTGATAGCAGCCTTCAAATTTAATGATTTTATCTCTGCCAGTGTAGCCCCGGGCTAGTCGGATTGCGCTCATTGTGGCCTCGGTACCGGAGTTGACCATACGAATCATTTCCATGCCTGGAACAATTGAGCATATCTTGTCGGCAAGTTTAATCTCGAGCTCCGTTGGGGTGCCGAAGGTCATCGCTTTCTCTAGCTGGCCACGAATCGCTTCCAAAACGGTCTCATGACCATGGCCCAACAGCATAGGCCCCCAGGACAAAACATAGTCTATGTAGCGCTTACCATCGGCATCAAACATATAGGCACCGCTCGCGCGATCAAAGAAAATCGGCGTTCCGCCCACTGCGCGAAAGGCGCGCACCGGAGAATTAACGCCCCCTGGAATATGCTTCTGAGCCGCTTGGAACAGGCGATGTGAACTTGGGTTTGAATCTAAAGCAGTGTCTGACATGAAACTTTCCTAGGGAGTAAATGATGTTGCTGAGTTGTAACCACGTATTATCCTAAATTAACAGACTGGAAGCTATGTAAGCGACCAATAAACCATTAGGAAACGCACGCAGGGGTTCGTTGTGGGGGGTCAGAATGAGCTCCGCCTTTGATTTAGCTTAAAAATCACCGTTGAACCACCCAAGATCAATCGCATCGCTAGTTAGACTGACAAACAGCGACCAGATCCCAAAATACGGGATGCATTACAAGTCGGATTAAAGGCCCTAGTTCTAGGCGTGCATTGCGGCTGAGTGAGGCTCTAGGTGGTCCGTCTTGCTCGCTAGAAGGGCTGTACGATCACCAGAACCACAATTGCCACTAAAAAGAGCACCGGCACCTCATTAAACACACGAAAGTAGACATGGCTTTTGTTGCTGCGGTCCTCTGCTAACTGTTTCAAATGTCCGCGGCAGAGAAATTGGTAGCCGATTAGTAGTGCGACCAGTGCGGCTTTAAGTTGAAACCAAGTCTGGCTTAAGTAGGCTTCAGGCGCCATGGATACTAACCACAACCCGAGCACAACAGTGGCAATCATGGATGGATTGGCAATGCCTGAATACAGTTTGCGCTGCATTACCTTAAAGCGCTCGATACTGACGCGATCTTCGGACATTGCGTGATAAACAAAAAGCCTTGGTAAGTAAAACAGTGCCGCAAACCAACAGATCACCGCAATCAGATGAAAAGCTAATACCCATTTGTACATTTATGCCTCCGCAGAACAATGTTCACAGCCGTACCTTTAAGTAATGGCATAGTTGGTTGACTGAGTTTCGGGTATTATAGGCGGCCGAGACGAATCTGGATATTTAAAAGCGAGGCACTGGTGGTTAAAGTTGGTATTGTAGGAGGAACAGGCTATACAGGGGCAGAGCTTCTGCGCCTTCTGGCCGGGCACCCAAATGCTAAGGTCACTGTGATCACCTCGCGCAGTGAGCAGGGCGTTCCTGTTGCACAGTTGTATCCCAATCTGAGAGGCATCATTGACCTAGCCTTCTCGGCGCCTGATATTGACAGCCTTTCCGAGTGTGACCTTGTATTTT
Organism: Porticoccaceae bacterium; assembly: GCA_018663035.1. GTDB lineage: Bacteria > Pseudomonadota > Gammaproteobacteria > Pseudomonadales > Porticoccaceae > HTCC2207. The sequence goes on along the minus strand of JABJEX010000029.1, from coordinate 7,493 downwards.
TTGCGACACCCCATGGCGTAGCACAGAGCACTGTGCCGGCTATTTTGGCGACGGGCACCAAAGTTATAGATCTCTCCGCAGACTTTAGAATTAGAGATGTGGCGCTTTGGGAAAAATGGTACGGCCAGCCCCATGTAGCTGCAAACTTGGTGTCCAATGCGATCTATGGCTTACCAGAATTCAATCGCGAGGCAATTCAAAAAACCAGCTTAGTGGCTTGCCCCGGTTGCTATCCCACCAGTGTACAGCTTGGCTTTTTGCCCTTGCTGGAAGCTGGCAGCATAGATACCAGCGATCTGATTGCCAACTCTGCCTCAGGTGTTAGCGGTGCAGGCAGGCAGGCATCTGTTGCTAATTTGCTGTCAGAGGCCAGCGACAGCTTCAAGGCATATGGGGCTGCAGGGCATAGACACCAGCCAGAAATAGAGCAGGGGTTGTCTGATATTGCAGGCGGCGATGTTGGGCTGACGTTTGTGCCGCACCTACTGCCGATAAATCGAGGTATTCATACCACACTCTATGCCAACCTATTGGATACTGATATAGATGTACAAACGCTCTTTGAGCAGCGTTATGCCGATGAGCCATTCGTTGATGTGTTGCCAGCCGGTAGTCATCCAGAGACAAGAACTGTCCGTGGATCCAATTACTGCCGAATAGCAGTACATCGTCCTGGTAATGGTAATAAAGTGGTTGTGCTTGTGGTTGAGGATAATCTAACCAAAGGTGCTTCGGGTCAGGCCATTCAGTGTATGAACCTAATGTTTGATCTACCGGAAACCGCTGGACTCAGCATGCCGGGAATGATGCCCTGATGGCTGAGAGCAAGCCGGTAGTTATCAACTACAGCCCAGCTCAGAAATACTGGTTAATTGCGGCAGTGATAGCGGTACTTTTTACTGTTTTGGTTACCGGTAAATTCTGGGGCAATGAGATCTCAGCCAAAGAGCTTGCAGCAAAGGCTGCTTTAGAAGTTCAGGTGGCTAAATTGGAAGCTGAACTTGCCGAGCAAAGCGCCGAATTGAGCCGATTCTCTCTCAGCTCGAAGGTCGATGCTGCGGCTCTAGAAAATAGCCGCCAGGAAATGATTGGCTTACAGCGCGAGATATATTCGCGCGATGAAGAGCTACGCCTTTATAGAGAGTTGCTGCAGGACAGCAAGCAGCCCAGTGGCCTGTCTGTCGGAGACATAAACTTGGTGGCTATGGAAGACGGGCGTATAAGGTACCGGTGGGTTGCCAGGCAGAAAACGGCAAAAATGAAAACGCTAAGTGTCTATGCAGCTATGTGGGTACTTGGCAGTCAAGACGGTGAGTCTGTTAAGTTATCTATTGCTGAGTTGGACGAACAGATAGAACAGTTGCCGATAAGCTTGGATTTTAAGTACTTCTCGATCAATCAGGGTATATTGCAACTGCCCGAGGGGTTTATCCCAGAACAGGTGCAGATAACATTGAGATATACTTGGATGGACAAGATACAATCCGATCAAAAGTTTGATTGGATCTTAGAGGGCTAAACTATGTTTGGTATAAAAGCAGGTAAAACTACCGGCACATTTCCCGTGGGTTCGACCACATTGATTGCTGCAGAAACTGAGTTGCAGGGCACTCTGGTCTTTTCGGGGCATCTCGAAATTGAAGGTAAAATTCTTGGTAATCTAGTCTCAGAGGACGAAAATGCTCGCGTGAGAGTATTGCCCGGTGGATCGGTAGAAGGCGAGATTCGTGTCGCGAATGTGGTGATTAATGGTCGGGTTAAGGGTAACATTTATGCGGGCAAAAAAGCTCAGTTAATCGCTCAGGCGCGAGTTGAGGGCAATGTCCATTACGGCCTTATAGAGATGGAAAGTGGCGCAGAAATTATTGGCAATCTGGTGCACGAATCGCTCCAGACTAATGTCAGTGAGTTTCCAAAAGAGGATCGTAAGCCTCAGGATAAAGAGCCTGTAGTAAAGACTGAAAAGAAGCCACTTTAGTATTTTTTAAACTGGCCAGCTAATCTGGCCAGAGGACATGGAGAAAAAATGTCAGGTATCCAAACATTCACACCAACAGCGCTAGAGGTAACAGACAGTGCTGTGGCCAAAGTGAAGAGCCTCAAGGCAGAAGAAGATAACCAAGAGCTAAAACTGCGAGTCTATGTGACTGGCGGAGGTTGCTCGGGTTTTCAGTATGGTTTTTCATTTGAAGAGGCAATGGCTGAGGATGACACGCCAGTGTCTCGTGACGGTGTTACTGTGCTAATCGACTCGCTTAGTTTTCAATATTTAGCGGGCTCTACGGTGGACTATGAAGAGGGGCTAATGGGCTCTCGATTTATTATTACCAATCCAAATGCATCTACTACCTGCGGTTGTGGGGCGTCTTTCTCGATTTAATAAGGATATAAGTCAATGAATAAGATTTTCATAGCGATTGTGTTTCTCTTGCCGCTTATGGCTCAGGCGCTCCCCACTGAGCCAGTCAGTCCCATAGGGACCATTGGGATGGGTCCCGATGCTGGGCTGATTGCTCGCATAGACCTCGAGCAGACTGATGAAGTTATCGAGGCGCTAATGCGTGTAGAAGCCTTTCATCAGCAGGTTGGATTTAACGTCGACCACCCTCCGGTCGCCTTTGTAATTTTCGGTCCGCCGGTCGCGCTATTCTTTAAAGACAGCTATCGCGAGAATAGACAAATCATTGATCTGGCTGCCCGTCTGGTCGCACTTGAAGTGATTGATGTAAAGGTTTGTGAATTTAGCTACCAGGCTGAGGGCTCAGATAGCAACAACTTACTGCCCTTTGTTAGCACCGTACCTTTCGGCCCGGACGAGGTAACAAGACTGGTCCAAACGGAAAAATACAACTACTTTTAATCCGATAGATACAAACCGCCCAGTATTGCCGCTTTTTTAGCACCTGTGACAGCTGGGATGTTGCCTGGCTTGAGCTCAATTCTCTGCTTAGCCAGCCAGGCGAAAGCGCAGGCCTCTACCCAATTGGGGTCGAGACCCAATGATGCTGTTGTGGCTACCTTCATTGGTAACAATTTTGCCAGCTGCGCCATCACAGCTCCGTTAAAGGCGCCGCCGCCACAGACATACACTTGTTGGGTTTTGAGTTTGAGGCTCTTGACTTGATCGGCAATGGTCTCGGCGGTCAGGCGCACTAATGTTGCCTGCACATCCTCCGCCGTAATAGCCGCAAAACGACCCAGCTGTTCGTCCAGCCACTGCAGATTAAAAGTCTCGCGACCAGTGCTCTTGGGAGCCGGCGCACCGAAAAACGGATGGGTTTTTAATTGGTTTAGCAGCGCGACATTGACTGACCCGCTAGCCCCCCAGGCACCGTCATCATCATAGTCTGTTTTTAGGTGTCTCTGGCACCAGCCATCGAGAAGTAGATTCCCGGGCCCCGTGTCGAAACCAATACAGCCTTCGAGTTTTTCTGGACTGCCAGCAGGTAGCACTGTGATATTGGCAATGCCCCCAATATTGACGATAACCCGATGGTGCTCTGCGTCAGTAAATAGCTGCCGATGGAAGGCGGGCACCAGAGGCGCCCCTTGGCCGCCCAGTGCCATATCTTTACGCCGAAAGTCTGCAACCACTGCGCAGCCTGTGAGAGTTGCAATTAAACTTGGGTTGCCAATCTGCTGGCTGAAAGCAATTTTGCCGGGCTCAGGCGCCGCATGGCGAACCGTCTGGCCATGGCTGCCTACAGCAATCACCTGATCAGCGGTAATGTTGTTTTGTTCCATTAATGCCAGTGTGGCTTCGGCGAACAGCTTAGCTAGACGATTATCTGTATTGGCAAATAGTTCAACACTGTCATCGCCAGGCTGACAAAGCGCGACAATATCTCGCTTTAAGTTGTCTGGGATGATGTGTGAGTGACTGCCAATCAACTGTAGTTGCTGCTTATCAAAACTAAGGGCTACAGCATCGATACTGTCAATGCTGGTTCCTGACATAAGACCTATATAAATATTGGCCATCAAACTGGACTAATTAGCATTTAGGGTACCGTCCTTTTTTGCTGCGGCAAGCTGAGTGGGTTGCTGATACTCGGCAAGCTGAATCAGCCGTGGCGTCGTAGCAGCAAGAAACGTAGCCTTATCTGCTTCGGCAATAGGTTGGGCCTGTGGCAGCTTTACGGTGCGCGGGTTTCGGTGCACCCCATTAACTAAGAATTCATAGTGCAGGTGTGGCCCAGTTGCATAGCCTGTCGAGCCAACTGTACCTATAAGCTGTCGCTGTCGTACAGTCTGTCCTTTGCGGACATTTTTGCGATTAAGGTGAAGGTATTTGGTGGTATAGGTTTGGCCGTGCTGTACGAACACATAATTGCCATTAGCCTTGCTATAGCCGCTTTCAACCACTTTACCGTCACCCGCCGCATAGACTGGCGTGCCTCTTGGCGCCGCGTAGTCGACACCACGGTGGGCTTTGATTTTTTTGTGAATCGGGTGCTTTCTGCGCAGATTGAAGCCTGAACTGATGCGGAAAATATCCAGTGGTGTGCGCAAGAAGGCTTTGCGCATACTCAAACCCTCTGGGGTGTAGTAGTTGCTGACTCCCTGGTTATCAGTAAAGCGCACTGCTTTGTAGGTCTTACCTCGATTGGTAAAGGCCGCCGCCAGAATGTTGCCGACACCAAATTTCTCGCCTTCAAGATACTTGTCTTCAAAGGTAAGAGAGAACGAATCACCTTGGCGAATATCGAAAACGAAGTCCACATCCCAACCAAAGATGTTAGCCATTTCCATAATCAACTTGTCTGGCAGATTAGCTTTTTTGGCTGAGAGATAGAGAGAGTCCTGAATAATGCCCTCTCTATAACTTACCAATACATCGGGTTCGCGCAGCTGCTTTTCCGCGCTGTAAGAGCCATCTCTGTAGGTAAAAACATGGCTTTCTAGAGGGGACACGACATAGTGCAGCTCAACCAATTGGCCCTTATCATCTGTACCAAAGCGAAACTTCTCTCCAGGGTACAGATTGCGAAGCGATTGGCCATTTTTGGAAGAGGATACCTGGTAGACATCTTTGGGGCTTAAGTTAGCACGAAGGAAAAGAGTCGAAAGATTATCACCAGCCCCCACTATTTGATCTTCCCAGGTGAGCTCAAAGTCTCTTGCCATCACAGATAGGCTTTCTGCTACTGATTCATCTAGAGAGATTGTTAAAGGCTCTGCAACCTGACGCTTGGGCTCTACATTGCTGGCTGGGTAAAGAGCAAGGGCCAATACTGAGATGGCCATGGTTATAGCAAATATAAGATGACGTCGCGGGAACTCACGAAATACTGACAGAAAAAAACCAGCGAATTTTTGCAAGTTATCCATCGTTGATAAATGCCAACCTAGTTGAAGTCGCGCAATTTTAGCTCGATTTATTAATCAGTTACAACGCGGGGTACGCTGATTGCGGTCAATGCGCAGTTACATAGTTGGCAACTGCCTCTGTCATTGAGGCATACCAACACCATGAAATTCTTGTATTTGGCGCACCATTCTGTAGAGTTGGCGATCCTTGTAACTCAGCAGTGAAATTGGAACAAATGAAACAAAGTGGCAAGCAATTAATAGCGCAGTTGCGTGACCGTGGTCTGGTCGCACAGATTTCTGGTGATGCGGAACTCGAGGGGCATCTGGACCAGCCCCAAACTCTGTACTGTGGGTTTGACCCCACAGCCGACAGTTTGCATCTGGGGCATTTAGTGCCATTGCTTGTGCTCAAACGTTTCCAAGAAGCTGGCCATACTCCTATAGCATTAGTGGGGGGCGCCACAGGTATGATTGGCGACCCAAGCTTTAAAGCTGATGAGCGCAAGTTAAATACTCCAGAGGTCATTGCCGATTGGGCTGACAAAATTAAAAGCCAGGTGAGCCAGTTTATTGATTTTGACGCTGGTGATAATGCCGCCATAGTGGCTAATAATCTTGACTGGACTGCCGAGATGAGCGCATTAGACTTTCTGCGTGATATTGGCAAACACTTCTCTGTCAATGCAATGATCAACAAAGAGTCTGTAAAGCAGCGTATTGATAGAGAGGGCTCTGGCATCTCTTTTACCGAGTTTTCATACTCTCTTTTGCAGGGTCTGGACTTCGCTGAGCTCAACCGAAGGTACGACTGTACGTTGCAGGTCGGTGGCAGTGACCAATGGGGCAACATAGTCAGTGGTATCGATTTAAGCCGGCGCCAAAATCAAGCTAAGTGTTTTGGTTTAACTGTACCTCTTATTACAAAAGCCGATGGCACCAAATTTGGTAAAACAGAAGCTGGGGCTGTTTGGCTGGATCCAAAGAAAACCTCTCCGTACAGCTTCTATCAGTTCTGGCTCAATGTCGCCGATGCCGACGTCTATAAGTTTTTAAGTTACTTCACCTTCATTCCGCTAGCTGAAATAGAGGCAATAAAGGCCGCCGACGATGCTGCTGAGGGGCGGCCTCAGGCGCAGGGAGTTCTAGCGCGCGAGGTGACCAAGCTAGTTCATGGTGTTCCGGGACTAGCTGCCGCGCAGCGAATAACGGCTGCTTTATTTAGTGGCGACTTGGGTGATTTATCAGAGCAGGACTTTGAGCAGCTCTCGCAAGACGGATTGCCCTTCTCAGAATTGCCTAAAGAACGACTTGAGGACACGCCTCTTACTCTTTTATTGACCGATTGCGGTATGGTCAAAGCGGGCCGAGAAGTAAAGGATGCCCTAGGGCGTAATTCAGTGCTGATCAATGGTGTCGCAATGGGCCCTGCGGACAATATGAACAACGCCAAAAATTTTGCTTCCGAAAAAGCACTTTTCGGTCGTTTCTTCATGGTGCGCTTAGGTAAGAAGAAATACCATTTATTCGAGCTGGTTTAGCGAGCTCATAGGCGCCTTTTTTGGCCTAGAAAAAATAATCCGAAATACTTGTTGACAGTCTGTCGGCTGTCTGTAGAATGCGCGCTCCCAACCGGGTGAGCCGCCTTGAAAGAGCCGGCAAAAACTAGCAAGAAAAAGAGTTCAAATTTATTTTCTGTTAGTTGTTGACAAGTAGATTCGCGACGCTAGAATGCGCGCTCCCAACAGCAATGTTGAGGCACAAATTAAGCGTCACGAACAGAGAGTGAAAATTAAGTTAAATAAATCACTTTCGACTGTTGACAAAGGGTTGGCGTTCTATAGAATACGCCCCCCGCTCAGATGAGCGAATCGTTCTTTAAAAATATAATCAAGCAATGCGTGTGGGCACTTGCTAATTGATATTGGATACATATATATCATAAGCAAGTGACTCATCGATTCATTTATGAATGTGATAAGTTCAAACTTATGAAACTGAGATTTTGAATGGTAAAGCAAGTTTTGCGTAACCATTCCCTCTCCTTAATTGGTGAGGTTAAACGATTAAACTGAAGAGTTTGATCATGGCTCAGATTGAACGCTGGCGGCAGGCCTAACACATGCAAGTCGAGCGCGAAAACACTTCGGTGTGAGTAGAGCGGCGGACGGGTGAGTAATGCT
>JABJEX010000028.1 GCA_018663035.1 Porticoccaceae bacterium | reverse complement strand
TTTTCTGGGCTGCATAATCTGGATAAAAGCCAGGCCTATCTATTTATGAGCAATCATCGCGATATTGCCTTGGACCCAGCACTGATTAATCTGGGGCTTGTCGAAGCTGAGTTCAATACGGTGCGTATTGCCATCGGCGACAACCTGCTACGTAAACCCTATGCCTCAGATCTAATGCGCGTTAACCGCAGTTTTATCGTTAAACGGTCAGCTACAGGCCGCAGAGAAAAACTCGACGCGCTTAAAACACTGTCGAGCTATATTCGCCATAGTATCTGCAAAGAAAAGGTCTCCTGTTGGATTGCTCAGGCAGAGGGGCGTGCTAAAAACGGTATAGACCGCACAGAGACCGCATTATTAAAAATGCTCGCTCTGTCAAAGGAAGAGGGGCAGAGCTTTACTGATGCCCTAGGGCATTTGAATATTATTCCAGTGTCTGTGTCCTATGAATACGATCCCTGTGCTGCAGATAAGGCAAGAGAGATGTATGCAGCTGCTCAGGGGCAGACTTATGTCAAAGATGAGTTTGAAGATCTCGATACCATAGTAAAGGGGTTAGTCGGCCAAAAGGGTCGCATTCAGGTTAATTTTGGTACTCCGATTACCGCCGGCTTTGATAGTGCTGACCAGTTAGCAGCCGAGATAGATCGGCAAATTACTGGCAGCTATAGGTTGTTTCCCAGCAATATCATCGCCTGGCAAACAGAGTCTGATCGAGATAGCGCCACCTTAGATAGACTCAAACAGCAGTGGCCAGATGAAGACTGGTTAGAAGCTCGAGTAAGGTTTGATTCACAGATGGCCAGTATTCCCAGCGCTCACCGACAGATCGCTATTGATGCCTACGCCGCACCAGTGGACAATCAGCTGGCTATACTCAGCCAGCAACCCCAGCCACAGGGAACTTAATCATTGTTAGACGCAGACGTCAGGGACATTATTCAGCAAGGCTATCGGCAGTTTCTTAAGTCACGCGATCTAAGTCCCAGACTGGGCCAAAAACAGATGATTGCTGCGGTCGCCAATGCTCTGAGTGCTCAGGATGCTGATAAACGCCTCGCCGTGATAGAGGCAGGCACAGGTACAGGAAAGACCGTCGGTTATCTTATCTCTGCACTGCCTATAGCGCGCGCGTTAAAAAAGACTGTGGTTGTCGCCACGGGCACCATTGCTCTGCAAGAGCAGCTTATTCATAAAGATCTACCAGAGCTGTTAGAAGCCTGTGGCTGGGATTACAGCTGCGCCTTGGTAAAGGGTCGCGGGCGCTATGCCTGTAATCTGCGTATGGAGCAGATTATTGACTCGGTTAAATCCAAAGATGCCGGGTTATTTCTTTTCGAAGACGAGCAACAATTTAACCCCAATGTAGAGACCGAAGAGCTCTACCGCGAAATGGCTCAGGCGCTGGAACAGGGCACCTGGGACGGTGAGCGAGATTCTTGGGAAACACGCATCAAAGATATTGAATGGCGTGCCCTTACCGTTGATCGGCGTCAGTGCACAGGTCGACGCTGTCGCTTTGTTAATCAATGCCCGTTTTTTAATGCTCGCAATGATCTCGACGAAAGTGAATGTATTGTGGCTAACCATGATCTGGTGATGGCTGACCTAGCCCTGGGTGGGGGCGCAATTTTACCTCCACCCGAAGACTGCATTTATATTTTTGACGAGGGCCACAGGCTGGGCGATACAGCAGTGCGTCACTTTGGCGCTGAATGCCGCATAAACAGCACCCTGAGTTGGTTAGAGAGACTGCCAAAACAGATAAAGGGCCAAACCCCTATCTTTGCCAAAGACTCTACACTGTCCGAACAGCTCCCGAGAATAGAAAAAGAAGCAACCAAAATTATCGAACTACTGGGTCTGGCCTACCCGTTGCTAAAACAGCATGTGGATAGCTCTGACCATGCTGAGGGTCGCTTTAGATTTGCCCACGGTGATGTGGGAACCGCCATCAGAGACTTGGCGTTGCAGATTACCAAGGCCACCAGTGGTTGGCTGGGGCGCCTGGAGGTATTGGAAGACACGCTGAGTGAGGCGCTAAGTGATAAGCAGTACCCAGTGCCATTGCCAGATATTGAGCTATTTTATCAACAGGCTGGTAACTGGCTCGGGCGTGCCGAGAAATTACTGGCCCTCTGGGATAGGTTACACAAGGAGTTGCAGCAGAATGCTGTCCCCATGGCCTGCTGGTTGAAGCTGGACGAGGGCGTTGGCGGCAATATTGATATTAGTATTAATGCTAGCCCGATTCAGGCTGCGGAGATCCTTCGTGACAGCCTCTGGGGCAGCTGTTATGCCGCGGTAATAACCTCGGCGACGCTGCGTTCGCTAGGAAACTTTAACGCGCTTCAACGAGAGACAGGGATGCCGAGCTCAGCAAATTTTTTGGCAGTAGCTGGGGCGTTTGACTACGCTGCTGCCGCCACATTACGCGTGCCCAATGATGCGGTTGAGGGTAATGCTGTGGATGAGCACAGTCGCTATATTGTGGATAATTTTGAGACTCTTATCGAAGAGCGCGCCGGCACCCTGTTGTTGTTTTCCTCCAAGCGTCAGATGGAGCAAGTGTACGATGAACTGCCCAGAGATCTACACAAGCTTATATTAATCCAGGGCCAGTACTCTAACCGCGAAATGGTGCGTCTGCATAAAGAGCGTATCGATCAGGGGCGTACCAGTATTCTGATGGGCCTAGCTAGCTTTGCAGAGGGTGTTGACCTGCCCGGCGACTATTGCAAACATGTGGTTATTGCCAAATTACCCTTTGCGGTGCCCGACGACCCCTTGCAGGAGGCGCTGGCTGAATGGATTGAAGATAACGGAGGAAACTCGTTCTTTGATATCTCCCTACCCGTCGCCTCATTGCGTCTGATTCAGGCCTGCGGTCGCCTGCTGCGAACCGAAAAGGATACAGGTACCGTCACTATTTTGGATAAACGCCTACTAACCAAGCGTTACGGCATGCAGCTGTTAAATGCACTACCGCCGTTCCGGCGCGAGATTGGTTGATGAGGCTTTATTCAGAGCTTGATGAATTGCTACAGGCGGTAGAGACCGAACTGCGCGCTCTGGAACTTTGGCAACAAACTCGTCCCTCAGTTGAAGAACTAGCTAGCATCCAGCCTTTTGCGGTCGATAAGCTCTCGTTCAATCAGTGGTTACAGTTTATTTTTTTACCGCGCATTCGGGTGCTTGTAACAGCTCAGGCACCACTGCCTGAGAACTGCAATGTCGCACCCATGGCAGAGGAGTTTTTAAAACGAGAGGCGATCGCAGGTGCAGCGCTGCTAGAGCATTTAGCTGCGATAGATCGATTGATAACCCAGGCCTGAGTTGCGCTGGCGCTAGCTCTTGGCCTTCTTTGGTTTCTTGGTATAAGTCTTCTTTTTAATGGGGCTACTGCCATCGGCAGATCGCTTGGCACCAAAAGACTTCTTATCCTTAAATGAGCGGCTCTCCCCGGCATCTTTATGACCCCTGGGGTTCTTCGCTCCCTTGGCAAACTTACCACCAGCAGGCTTCTTTTTGCCCGCCTGATAATCGTCGGCGCTGCGCTTATTTTCCACATCGCGGCTAATGATTTTCTTCTTGCGCGGCTCTCTAACAGGTGTGGCTTCTTCTGCTTTATAAACGCTTAGACGCATCGGCTTAGCGCAGACACGGACCTTTTTAAGATGGTTTAGTAAATCGTCAGGCATACCGTCGGGCAGATCAACGGTACTGTAGTCATCATGCAGCTTGATGGAACCAATGTAGCGGCTGCTAATATCCGCTTCGTTAGCGATGGCACCGACAATATTGGATGGCGTAATGCCATCATTGTTACCTACTTCTAAGCGATAGGTGACCATTGGAATGTCGTTGCCGTCTTCGTCACGAAGGCCGGGATCGGCCTTTGGACGGTCGTCCCGGCGACTGTCTTTGCGGTCGCGGTTTTCAGGGTGCTCACGACGGCTTTCGCTGCGTTCATGAGTTTCCTTGCGCTCACGGCTGTCCTTGCGCGCACGGCTGTCGTTGCGCTCACGGCTGTCGTTGCGCTCACGGCTGTCATTTCCGCGAGGAGCAACAATATTATCCAGCTTGGGAAACAATGGGCGTTCTTTCTGGTTCTCATAGGTTAGAGCAGCTGCGATATCAGCCATGTCCAGCCCATTTTCGTCGGCGAACTTGGTGATGAGATCACGGAATTTATCTAAGCGGGGTGTTTCGAGAGTCTTAACCAGCTGGTCAGTGAAGTGCTGAATGCGCTGGTTGCTGACCTGCTCATTACTGGGCATGGTAAGTGGCGTAATAGATTGGCGAGTCGACTTTTCAATTGAACGCAATAGTCGAGTTTCTTTGGGGGTAATAAACAAGATCGCCTTACCCTCGCGACCAGCACGACCGGTTCGACCAATGCGGTGGACGTAGGACTCGTTGTCGTAGGGAATATCAAAGTTAATTACATGGCTGATGCGTTCAACGTCCAGACCACGAGCTGCCACATCAGTGGCCACGACCACATCGACTTGACCTTTTTTCAAGCGGTTGATGGTGCGCTCACGCAGTGCCTGGCTAAGATCGCCATTAAGCGCCGAAGAGGAAAACCCACGAGCTTCTAGGCGCTCGGCAATATCCACGGTAGACGATTTGGTGCGCACAAAAATAATCATGCCATCGAAGGATTCGACTTCCAGAACTCGAGTCAACGCATCCATCTTCTGGTGTGCTTTAACAGTCACATACTGCTGCTCGATGCGTTCAACTGTTTTAGTCTTTGCCTCGATGCTAACGCGCTCAGCATCACCGAGATATTTCTCAGCTACACGACGAATCTGATTGGGCATAGTGGCTGAGAACAGAGCGCGCTGACATTCCGGCGGTGTTTGCGACAGAATTGTTTCGACGTCATCAATAAAGCCCATACGCAGCATTTCATCTGCTTCATCCAATATCAGCCCTTTAATCTGGCTAAGGTCGAGACTGCGGCGACGCAGATGGTCAAGCATGCGCCCGGGCGTACCCACCACAACCTGCACACCGCGCTTTAAACTGCGCAGCTGACCCCCGATATCGGCGCCACCGTAAATTGGCAGCACATTGAAGCCTTTCATATGTTTAGCGTAGCTCTGGAAGGCCTCGGCGACCTGAATCGCCAGCTCACGGGTTGGTGTCAATACCAGAATCTGTGGCGATCTTTGCTTCTCATCAATCTTGCTCAAAAAAGGCAGCGCAAAAGCAGCGGTTTTACCCGTTCCAGTTTGGGCAGTACCCAGTAGATTTTTGCCGTCCAGCAAAATAGGAATACTTTGCGCTTGAACGGGAGAGGGTTGCTCGTAACCAAGTTGTTTTACGGCTTTGAGAACGGGGGCAGAAAGACCCAGTGATTCGAAGTCAACGGATGACATTAATTTACCTGTGGCTTGGGGAGATTAGGCCCCTGATTTAGAGGTCGCGGAGTATACGCGTAAGTTGTTAATTTTTATAGGGGTTTGGGGGTTATTTTTGCTGCTAGGGTTGGATGGTTATGATGCAATAATTACCGACCTGAAGTGTCTATTGAGACCGATTCGGAGTTACCTTTTGATCAAAATAGTACCTAGATTAGGCATTTAACTGGTACCTATGAGGTCAAGCACGTCTAAGAATACAAGCGTTAATCTGGTTATGCATTTCAATGAATTTGTAAGCGATCAAATAAAAAAATGGCTCTACGGAATACAAGGGTTATTAAAAATTCCCTTTTGGGCGGCCATATTATTGATTGCAAAGTAATGCTTAACAGCAATATTCACCTAATCAGAATTTTTCACAGCAGTATGGACGCTACTTCAATAGTTGGTGATTAATCAGTAATAATTTCAGTCACCACCTCAGATTTAACGGAATTAGCGATAAAGCACTGCTCGTGGGATTGATGATGCATCTTTGTAAGCTGCTCGAAACTTGGCTGATTGCCAGAAAATATAACCTTAGGCCGCAATCTCACTTTAGTTATAGATATCTTTCCATCAGTACCTTTTTCCATTGTGCCAACAGGGTTATCCAGATACTTATCAACAACAAACTTCTGTTTGCCGGCAATGGCTAAGAAAAACAGCATATGACAACTTGAAAGGGACGCTACAAATGCCTCCTCGGGGTCTACATTAGCTTCGACAGAATATGGTGTCGGCACTATATTGGGAGAGGAAGAGGCCTGCACGACTGCGCCGCCGTCAAACTCCCATCGGTAGCCGCGACTGTATTTATTGTCATTAAAGGGCTCATGTTTTCCGCGCGTCCAAATTAATTTAGCACTGTATTCAGACATCACTTACTCCTTAGCATTCTAAATAACATTAACGTTAGCATATTAACTGCAAGTGAAGCCCAAGTGTGCGCTGGCACCAATTAGTATCAAATATACCAATAGCCTTTATTGGCATACTCTGGCTATTCATAACGGGGAAACTAAGTTTAAATACTCATCATAAAAATAACTCTCCAAGGTAGCAGGAACCCCCATGAGTGAACTCTATTTAGTCCGCCACGCCCAAGCATCCTTTGGCGCAGCCAACTACGACCAGCTATCAGACCTTGGCCACCAGCAGTCCCGCTGGTTGGGTGACCATCTAAATATGCGTGGTGCCAAGTTTGATCAGCTGGTGGTGGGGGATATGGTGCGCCACCATGAAACCATGAATGGCATCTGTGCGGGCATGGGTGTTGATGGTACAGAGCGGTTGGTGATACCTGGGCTTAATGAATATAACTTTGTTGCCATGACCGACTCCTATACTCAGGCCAATGGCGATGACCCATTGATTAAGGAAATCGCCGACAACCCCAATGATAAGCGGCATCATTTTCGGCTGCTGCGCAAAGTGCTGACCCTATGGACTCAGGATCGGGTAGAGAATGTACCAGAGACCTGGGCAGAGTTTAAAGGTAGGGTGCAGGATGCCCAGCAGCAGATTATGTCGATGTCTACCAGTGGCAACCGAATTTTAGCGATTGGCTCTGGTGGGTCCATAAGTACCTTTGTGGGTATTGTGTTGGGGATTCCCGATGAGACTATTTTTGACCTAAACCTGCAGTATAAAAATACCGCGATTAGCCATTTTTTCTTTAATAAGCACAAGATGAATTTAACTGGCTTTAATGGGATTCCCCATTTGGATACGAATGAAATGGAGCAGTATGTGACTTATGGGTAGTT
>JABJEX010000003.1 GCA_018663035.1 Porticoccaceae bacterium | reverse complement strand
CTGCAACAAACAAAGCAGTCCTCTGTGTAGGTCTGAGATTCTGAGGGATCAATAAACAATGTGATTGACTCCCAACAGTAGGGGCAGGTTACCTGTTCTTCATGCAGCGACATAAATACTCTCTAAGCCACCTAATCAAGATCTGATAGCGGATGCTGCTGACCGGACCAAGGACTGGTAAAGAACGGTTTCACCATCTCGTCATTAACCTGATCTATATGGCTTGGGTTCCACCTGGGGCTGTGGTCTTTATCTATCGCCAGTGCACGAATGCCCTCAATAGTCTCGCTGCTGTGGCCGGAGCGGCCGAGGTGCTGGGTGTTGAAGCAGTGATGCACCATATCTCTTTCCATGCGCAAATCTTCGGCCAGACTCATGGCTCTGGCACGGCGTATTTGCTCCAGTACCACATGCAACATCAGTGGTGAGCGCTTATAAAGCACCCTTAGGCAGGCATCGGCCCAAGCTGAATGCTGCTGTTCTAATGCGTCGATAATCTCATTGAGTGAGGGTTTGCTAAAACAGGCATCTATAGCCTTATCCTGCCAATCTGGCTGATGATAAACCGGAGTTGAGGCCTCTAGGCGCTGCTCAATAATCTTTAGCCTATCCGCCACGGGCTGCGATTGCTCAGCCGTTAGGTCGTCCCAAAGGGTGCCTATATAGTTGCTATCGACTAGGTAATCAGCCAACCCCAACCCTATGGCATCAGCGCCGACCATAACCTGTCCGGTCAGTGCAAGATATTCGCCACTAGCACCGGGGCAGCGACTTAGAAAATAGCCGCCACCCACATCGGGAAACAGACCAATATTGGTTTCTGGCATCGCCAGTTTACTGCGCTCGGTCACTATGCGTAACGAGGCGCCCTGGCTAATCCCCATACCGCCACCCATAACAATACCGTCCATAAAGGCGACGTAGGGCTTGGGATAGGTAAAAATTAGATGATTAAGACGGTACTCTTCGGTAAAAAATGCGTCTAGTGCGGGATCGGCTGCGATACCAGCGGCATGAAAAAATCGAATATCACCGCCCGCACAGAAGGCGCCGAAAGGCCCCTCTTTGTTAGAGCCGCGAATGGCTACTGCCTCAATCTCTGGGTCGTCACGCCAGTCTATTAAAACAGCATAAAGATCGCGCACCATCTCCAGTGACAGTGCATTTAGTGCCCTTGGGCGGTCAAGGGTGATCAACCCTACGCCAGTCCTAATTTCACTGTGAATATCAGACAAGGGGATATTCCTTGCTTCAGGCGAAGTCAGATATCAGAGCACTGCGCACCGGGTCTTGAACAAGCACTGAGTTAGGCGTTATGTGCTGGTTATCTATGCCCATAGAAAGAGGTTCTCCAGCGCGTAGTGCGGCTATATCGTCGGTACTAAACTCATATCTCAAGAAATGTACGCTGGATGTTTTATCCTCGTTTTCGCGCTCCATATCCTCATCGGCAATCGGCACAATACGCGGACGATCGCCCACCTGAGCCCAGATCTGACGTTCCACGCCTTTGAGGTTTTGCAGCATAATCTTGCGCTCGTCAATATCATCGTACTCAAGCATAAATGTCGCTTTTAGGTTTTTACCTTCTGGCAGCAGGGGGTTATAGCTATCCAGTTCTTCCTGAATACCCTCGGCTTCGAAAATACGCTCCACTCGCAGCATTTCCTGAATCTGGTAGCGAATGGTCATCTCGTCTTCGAAACACAGGCGGGCATTGCTACCAATGCAAACTTCACGGGTTTTTTTATGGGCCATAACCTGAGTGCGAAACTCTGGACGCTTTTCTGCATACTGCTCCAGTGACCAGAGGTCTGCTCTTGTAAGATTTGCCATTATTCAGCTTTCCTTAAATTTGATAGGCCCTGCGCAGCAGAGTCATTGGGTGTTCTGGTTTTTCGACGCTGTCGGACAGATTGCCAATATGGGTGGCGGCCATGGGGCAGTCACTGATAAAGAAATCAGAATCCTGCTCGTTGACTTTGCGCACCACTGGGCGGGCAATTTTCACCGATCTATCATGGGTCTCGGTCTTTACTGCATAGGTGCCGTCATGCCCCGAGCAGCGCTCTATGGCATTGACGTTGGTGTCGGGCACCAGATTTAAAATATCGCGTGTCTTTAAGCCGATATTCTGTACTCGCAGATGGCAGGCCACCTGATAGCTAATATCTCCAAGCGGCTGCTTAAAGTCAGTGTTTAGCGCACCGGCCTTGTGGCGCAGGTGCAGATATTCAAAGGGATCATAAAACGCCTGCTGCACTTTGATTACATCAGGATCATCCGGGAACATCAGCGGCAGTTCCTGTTTGTACATCAGCACGCAGGAGGGAATGGGTGCAATCAGGTCATAGCCCTCATCCACCAGCTTGGCCAATACGGGAATGTTGGCTTCTTTTAATTTGGCAACCGCCTGTAAATCTCCCAGTTCAAGCTTGGGCATGCCACAGCATTGCTCTTTGGGCACCAAATCAATTTGAATACCGTTGTGGGTAAACACATTGTGGAAGTCTTCGCCGAGATGTGGGCTATTGTAGTTACCGTAACAGGTCACATAGAGAGCCACCTTGCCCTTGGTGGTTCCCGCAGCTACAGGTTCAATTGGAGCAGTTGCCTTGGCCAATGGCGCAACGCGCTTGCGCATGGTTTTACTGTGGTACTCGGGCACTGGTGCCTGGTGATGTACACCAAAGCTGCTATCCAATGCTTTGCGGAATGTATTGTTTTTATTAAGGGCATTAACTGTGATATCAACCAGCGGGATAGTAGCCAACTTGCCTACTGTATCCGTGCTGGTAAGAATTCTGTCGCGCATTGAGGCGCCAGACTTAGTAAATTTAACGGCCTTGGCACGCAGCATCAGATGGGGGAAGTCGACGTTCCACTCATGGGGCGGTGTGTAGGGGCACTTGGCCATATAACACATATCGCACATGTAGCACTGGTCTGATACTTTGACGTAGTCGGCTTTATCCACTCCATCGACTTCGAAGGTTTCAGACTCATCCACAAGATCGAACAGCGTTGGAAAAGCGTCGCACAGGCTGACGCAGCGTCGGCAACCATGGCAGATATCAAAGACACGCTCTAGTTCTTTATTGAGGCTGTCTTCGTTATAAAAGTCGTCGGATTGCCAATCTAATGGGTGGCGGGTGGGTGCTTGCAGATTTCCTTCACGATGCGCCATGAACTCTCTCCAGTGTTGAGAATAAAAAAACCGGGGGTGACTGAATCACCCCAGATTTTCACAGTACATATAGCTAGACTGTTGCTTAGTCGTCTAAAGTGTCCAGCGCTTTTTGGAAGCGATTGGCGTGACTCCGCTCAGCCTTGGCCAGTGTTTCAAACCAGTCTGCTACTTCATCAAAGCCTTCTTCACGAGCCGTTTTGGCCATGCCTGGATACATATCGGTATATTCATGAGTCTCACCAGCAATCGCGCTCTCCAGATTTGCCTTGGTGCTACCAAAGGGCATTCCGGTGGCTGGATCGCCAGTTTCTTCAAGATATTCCAAATGCCCGTGGGCGTGGCCAGTCTCGCCTTCAGCTGTGGAGCGGAAGACTGCTGCTACATCGTTATAACCCTCTACATCCGCTTTTGAGGCGAAATAGAGATAGCGACGATTCGCCTGTGATTCGCCTGCAAAGGCGTCTTTTAGGCTCTGTTCGGTTTTTGATCCTGCTAGTGACATGTCAAAACTCCTCTCTTTAGTTATTCTGTTACCACCTAATACCCTTACAAATGCGATGGCTTTAACAGTCTAGGTTAGTTGCTTGTTTAACGTCTAATAGTTTTCTTTCATTGTATTAATAAATTTATCTGAAGCTTTCTGGAACTGCCTGCAAAGGTGCATTTTTTAGCGCCTGCAAAGACCGACTACCGGTGAGAAATAGCGTCCAGCGCAGCTGTTCTTTAAGTACGGTAATTTTTTCTATCACGGCTTCAGAAGACTGTAATGCCGGTGCCAAAAATGGCTGGGCCAGAGCACTGATACAAGCCCCTAGACGGATACAGCGTGCTATATCCAAGCCATGGCGAACTCCACCGGACCCTATTAGGCGAAGCTCGGGACAGGCGGCGTGCACTGCTGGCAATAAATCTATGCTGTCCATACCCCAATCAACAAAGGGCGCGGCGATGTCTCGTTGAATAGCAGAGCTGTTGCGAGCTAACTCAATACTTGCCCAACTAGTGCCTCCGCGACCGGCGATCTCAACCCATTGAATACCGGCATCCATCAATTTTTTTGCGCTGGTCGGACTGATCCCAGCACCTACCTCTTTGACAATAACAGGTACCTGTAACCTTGCCGCACAGTTCTGAATAGCCTCTAAGACCAGATTCCAATCGCGATCACCATTGGGCTGCACCAGTTCCTGCAATGGATTGAGATGTATAACCAGTGCGTTTGCCTGCACCGAGTCTACGGCGCGACGGGCTAGATCAAGGCCATGTTGCTGAAGTTGGGTGGCACCAAGATTGCCGAGTAGAATCGCCGAGGGTGCCCAGCGACGAACATCTTGTGGCATTTTGAGTTCAAGTGCGGCTCGCTGAGAGCCCAATGCCATGGGAATATTGCAGGCTTCAGCCGCCTCAGCAAGATGCTGATTAATCATCTCGCCACTATCGCAGCCACCAGTCATCGCGCCTATTAAGAACGGGGCAGCAATGCTCTTACCCAGAAAACTACTACTGATATCAATTTCATCCAGGGACAGTTGAGGCAGGGCGCTGTGCTCAAAGCGCAGCCGATCAAAGCCAGAGCCCTGCTGGGCCTGATGTTCTGATTGCAGTGCGAGTTCAATATGATCCGCTTTGCGGCTGCTTATATCTGTCATGGCAGCTCTTCTCTATGGGTTTTGTAGCGATCCGCAAAGTCCACCAGCAACATATGGGGTAGGGTGAGTGCGGCCAGGCCAATAAAGGTTAACTGTATCAGTGATAGGGCCGCTGTGTCGTCCAAATAATTATATATTAGCGCCGCACTAGCCCAGGCCATAGATGTGTAGATTGCTGCTTCTAGAGCACTGCGTCTGCGTTCGGTGCTGTCTAGGCTCTGCCAGAGACGCAGCATATGCCCGCGGCTGTGCCAGAGGCAAAAATACAGAGCAAAGCTCACCAGAGGGGGTAACTGGTGAGCCAGTGCAATCATTAGTAACAGGCCCAGTAACGGCTTTCGGTATGCAGCACGGCGATAGGCAAAGCCGCAATAAATGGCGCAGATAGCCGCCCAGGGTATAAACAGTCCGGTCAGAAACGCCATCAGTAGCACAGCATTGTCAGTGCCTGCCAAGATTGCAAAAAGAGGTTCAACCAGATCAGCTTGCAGGCTGGGTATAGCAATACAGACCAGACCGCCATGGGCGAGCCAGGGTAACCAGTGCGAGCCGCTATCGGCTATATCACTGGCGCCAAAATGTAGGCCAGAGATAAGTAAAAACAGTGCCAGACTGGGTAGTGGAAACAGCCACCATAGGCCGGTTACCAGCGCTGCGAGCCCAATATAGCCAAGGTGAAAGCCGAGCCAAGAGGCAGTGCCTGCAGGCCAGCCGGTGCGCCGCGCTATGGCACCATCCAGACCACCATGGGGTACGCCAAGTATTAAAATTGACGCTACGGCAAATAAATCCCAGCCAGTCATGGTGTAAACACCTGTTTTAAAAATGGCAGTTTGGGCATCGCCATAATGACCCTGGCCCAGTCTAGCAGGCTAGCAGAGCCCAGCATAAAGCGCGCAAAACCATTGGCATCTAATGCGCTGGCAGTGCTCATCATCACTGATACTCCAAGCTCTGGCTCAGCTAAAAGTACCGCATTAAATATTTTATCCATGCGAATCAGTGAGGGCGCTATGGGTTCGGGCACCTCGTATTGACCGCCTCTGATACCTCGGGCAAGGGCAGAGACCTGTGCCTGAATATTGGTAAATGCATAACCCGAGGAGAGCCGCACAGCGCCGCTGGCTGCTCCTATATTTGCGATACCAGCGTCTATGGGTTCAACCCTATCCATAGGGATCACACCCTGCTCTTGGCTGATTGTTTCTAAAGGCTCAATATTCTGCTGCTCTAACCACTGGTGAATCGCATTTAGGTACCAGTTTTTATCTTCTATGGTTCTTGAAATCATGGTGGACTCTATCAGCAGCAGGTCGTCAGAAAAGGGCAACACATAAATAAAATGCAGCCCTCGCGACTGATCCACACGAAAATCCATCAGCGTCGCAATCTCGGGATTTTCGATAGGGCTCTTAGTGCGAATTTCTAGACCTAGAAAATGCTGTTTTAGGCAGTTGTCAGCCATAGTAGGTGGGCGACTATCGTAGAGTTGGGCTGCGCTGTAAGTTTGTCCGGCGGCAGTAAATGAGCCACCGTTGCCCCGCACTTGAATATTCTCTGCGCTGGCTCTTATCAGCTCAATACCATCGGCAAGGTTATTCTCGCACTGGCTAAGGTACTGCGCTGCGCTAAGACTTGTGTAGCTGTACTGGTCACTGCGGTGAATAATCTCGCGCTGATGATCGATCAGTCGCCACTGTTTCCAGCGCCCCTTAGTGCAGGGTGCCAGCTGTTTTTGCTGTTCAGCATTGGCCCACAGAGCCCAGCTACAGTCTCGTTCAGCAGGTGTCTTGGGTTCAATTATCACTGCGGATAACCCGTATAACTGGCTGGCGAGGCTGATGCCAGCGCTGCCGCCACCAATAATTGCGAGGTCGGCCTCTGGAATGCCAGTGGGCTGTTTATTTAATGTCGACACCGGCAAGCCCCTGAAGATGTTGGTGCAGCTCAGTATTGTGCTCTGGCACATGCATTGGCCTTAAATCCACCAAACTGCGCAGACTCACCAGAACTTTCTCTGGTTTACCCACAAATACTCGGCCGAGCCACCAGTGCAGATTGCGCCGTCTTAGTAAGAAGCCAATCTGCCGATACACTCGCAGGGCCACTGTGATGGCAAAGCGCGAGCGAAAAGGTAAAAGATGAATCCCTAACAGAGCACTGCGATAGTACTCCTCAGCTAGGTCCAGTAACTGTTCCACGGCTCTGGATACCGGCTGCCGACTCTCTATGCCTGCTTCGGCAATCTCAGCCGGCGCCAGATTAACCCAGCTGGCAGGAAGGTAGCGACGACCCATGGTCGCGTCTTCCAGTACATCGCGGGCAATATTAGTTAGCTGCATGGCAACACCCAGATCTATGGCAAAGGCATCTGCTCTAGCATGCTGGCAGTTGAGAACTCGACACATCATCAGGCCCACTGTGCCGGCCACCGCATGGCAGTAGCGCAGTAATTCAGCTTGGTCGAGGACAGCGGTTGGCTGTTGGTCTCTGAGCATGCCGTCAAGTAATTCTCGGGCGGCTGCTAGGGGTATGTTATTTTCGCTGGCCAGCTTAATAAAGGCTTCGACTTCAGGCCCAGCAGCGCAGCTTGCGCCACTTAAACGGGCACGAATATCCTCTAGAGACTCTTGGCGTTGTGGTAGGTCACCGTCGGCAAGATCGTCGACAAAACGGCAGAACTGATAGAGAGCAGCGGCGCGATCGGCGATGCTTCTTCCCAGAAACAGGCTAGCCCAATAAAAGGATTTGCCATGACGAGCCAATACTTGTTTGGGTGCTAAATCGTCTGGCTGCCGAGGTTCCATAGTCTATCCGCCTGAGCCGACCTCAACGCCAGTCAGTAATTCTTCGACTACCTTGGCAGAGCTAACTACCCCTGGCAGACCGGCCCCCGGGTGGGTGCCCGCGCCAACAAAATACAGATTAGAAATTGCTTTATCACGGTTGTGAAAACGAAACCAGGCCGACTGCGTTAGGCGCGGTTCAATAGAAAATCCCGCGCCGTGCATGGAGCGATAATCTTTAGCAAAATCTTCTGGCGTCATCCAGAATACCTCTTCAATAACTGATGAGAGTTCTGGCAGTATAGTCTCTTCAAGCGCTTCGACAATCCGGTCACGCAATACTTCGGCCTCGGTGCTCCAGTCGACATTGCCCTGCAGATTTGGCACGGGGCAGAGCACGTAAAAAGACTCACAGCCCTCTGGGGCAAAGCTTTTGTCCGTAGCTGTGGGGCGATGTACATAGAGGCTAAAATCTTCACTCATTTGCTTGGCATCGAAGATCTCAGCCAGCAGCTCTTTAAAGCGAGGCCCCATCCAGATGCTGTGATGGGCTACATCCGGGTAGAGTTTTTTGGTGCCGAAATACAAGACATAGAGCCCCATGCTGTATTGTTTTTTAATGGCTGGAAGGCGCAACTTTTTCTTCGGCAAAAGATGCTGGTAGCAGGTCTCGGGGTCGCCGCCAAAGACTACTAAATCGGCGTCCAAAATTTTATTGTTGCTCAGGCGCACGCCAGTGGCAGTTTTATTGGCAACAAGGATCTCATCAACATCGGCATTGAGCACAATGTTAATGCCCTGACGTTCCATTAGGGCACCCAGTTCGTCGACTAATTTACCGGTGCCGCCCATGCAGAAAAACACGCCCCAGCGACGCTCCAGATAATGAATCAGCGTATAGATCGCTGTAGTTTTAAAGGGATTACCACCCACTAACAAGGGATGAATAGAGAAAGCCTGACGTATCAATGGATGTTTTAGATGATTATTAACCATCTGAGATACAGTTTTATAGCATTTAAGAATCAGCAGTGCGGGGACTTGCTTAACCATGTCCCAGACTCGAGTAAATGGTCTGTGGACTAAGCCTTTAAAGCCGACATCATAGACTTTTTTGGATTTCTCAAGCAGCTTTAGGTAGCCCTCGGCATCATCCTCGTTAAAGCGACGAATTTCATTCAGTGTGTCTTCGATTGAGGCCCGATAATCGAATTGGCTGCCATCGGCAAAGTGAAAACGATAGAAGGGGTCAAGAGGAACAAAGTTTAGATGGTCTTCTAGTTTCTCATCAAACAGTTCGTAGAGTTCATCGAATAAAAAGGGGGCGGTGATTACTGTGGGCCCTGCATCGTGGCGGTAGCCGCCACGTTCGAATACCTGAGCACGGCCACCGAGGCTATCCAAGCGTTCTAATAAGGTGACCTGGTATCCCAGTGCTTTCAGTCTTAGTGCTGTGGCTATTCCTGCGAAGCCGGCTCCTATTACCAATGAATGTTGCCCGGCTCCAATTTGTTTTTGCGTCAAGCTATCCGCCCTTGATTTTTAATTATTGTTTTCTCTTTTACGGAATCTACCAGCTGTTGGGTTACTGATTGCAGCGGTTGAGGGACGGATTTTACCAATTGTTCTGCTTGCAGCAGCCAGTATTCCACCGACTGATTAGCCTGCAATATAACATCGCTGGATGCAATACGGCGCTGCCACTGCACCAATTGCTCGTTGTTATCAGATCTATACCAGCGGTTGAAATCTTCGCGACCGACACCCTGTTGAGCAAATAGGCTGACTACCAGGTTGGGTTTGCGCCCGTCCAGATCACTTGATCTATGGCTTGATGGAATAATATCGTCAATATCGTTGCGGCCCTGATACGCGAGGCCACAGAGCCCCACCAGATGTTCAAGGCTGTTTAAATTCTCGGCGAGTCCAGCTGCTATGGCTGCGCCCTTGATTGGAGCAATAAGCAGTGGTGCTGTTTTGCCCTTGGCAATACGCTGCCATTCTTTAATTTCAGCGCATTGGCGCTGGCTGATATCAGAAATTTGGCCGCTGCAGGTTTCCTGCATTGCCTGAGCTAACAAAGCCGCTAGTTGGCCACCGCAGTTGCGGTTGCGAGCGGCGAGCTCGAAGGCTTTAGCCACCATCCAGTCACCCAGACAGAGAGCCATATCAGAACCAAAGTGCTGGTTGATACTTTCTTGGCCACGTCGGTGAGTACTAGCGTCACTAATATCGTCATGAATAAGAGAGGCGTTGTGCAGAAGCTCGCAAGCTGCTGCCCAATGTAAATTATCAGTTTCGTTTAATCCGAGAGCTATTCCGCTAGACAGGGCCAGCTGGGCTCTAAACGATTTACCTGGATTTCTATAATGATAGTTGGCCGCGGCCGCTAAGCTGCTCTGCGTATCTGGCATCTCGCGTTTGTATAGTGCATTGAGCTGAGATAACCATTCCAGGCGATTTATTGTCTTTATTGGGACCATTGCTAGATACCCTTTTGACCGTAACTTTTTAGTTACTTGTTCTTATTATGTCTGTTGTTCTTTTTTAGAGAGAAAGAGCCAGCAAGGCTGGCTCTTTCCATCTTTGGCTGTGCGTAGCTTATTCCGAATCGGCTACTGCAGCTGCCCAGATCACTATACCGAAGCCAATCTTGTTCCAGAAATCGGCCAGGTTGTAGATGATGTTCATAGTGCCAGCGTCTGCTCCACCGCCTAGGTAACCCATAAAGTAACCCAGTGGATAGATCGCCCAACCAACAGTTACAAGAAGAGTCATAGTCTTGTAAGCTTTCTGGACGTGCTCGTTGGCTAGGCTAGCATTGATTTGGCTTGCTTCACCTTTAATGATGTACCAGATTACATAGATCCACGCTGCCATTGACAGAGCGAATGCCAAACCTACACCCATGGAGCCAGTTTCGCCCATGTAGCCTAGTACCAGCATTGCTGTAGTACCGCCTAACAGGTTCCAGAAAACACGCGCTGGTACCTTACCTACTGCAGACATAATCAAGTAGAACTCAACCATCAACAGTGGCACGGTCAAGAGCCAGTCGATATAGCGGAACTCAGTTGGAGATGTTCCAGTTGCAACCCAAACGTCACGCATATAGAAGTAGTGAACTGCTGCTATAAGAGTAACCAGGCCTGAAACTGTCAACGAGGTCTTCCACTTGCCTGCAACGCGATCGCGCTCAAGGAAGAAGAAGGCTGTTGAAGCAACAAGAGCCATGGATATTAACCAAAAGGACATGCCGACGTAATCGCCGGACGCTAAGTTGTTAGTCATGTATAACCCCTACTAATAAACCTTTATTATTATTGTGTCAGCCAGTTATTCGGAAGATCAACGAGCGACACTCCTAGTACAGCTGCTCCAGTGTCTCGCTTCTGAGACGTGTCTGGAGCTCCTAACTTATCCCTTTTTTGCCCTAAGAACAACCATTGGCGATATCTTAGGTTAGTTTTTACAGCCAGGAGTTACTTATTCGTAGGAAAACTTTAAGTGGATTAAACAGCATTATATTTTTTTACAGTAATGCAGTATTCATTTGAAATAGGAGTGATATGATAAAAATTGGCACAAAGGTATTTGTGTTTTTTTATAACAAAAAAAGAGAAAAAAGTCTTATGGGGAAATTCCACCTAGGTTTACCAGCCGTGGTAACTGCTTTATTAATGATCTTATTATCTATTCAGGCTGCAGCAGACACCTCTGTTAGTGATCCAGACAATCAAGACATCAGTCTGCACTATCCAGATCAGCAGTGGACGGAAGTTTCTGCCCAAGCAGTAGACCTCGATCCTCTGAAGGTCGCGCAGCTTTTTGATTTATCTTTTCAAGACTCGGCTACTCAGGGAGTGGCTCTCTTTAAAAATGGTCTATTGGTGGGCGAACGCTATGCGCCTGGATACAGTAAAGAGAGCTATGGAACATCCTGGTCTATGGCAAAAAGTTTTTATGCGGCACTGATAGGCATATCTATCGATCGCGGCGAGATCGATAGTCTTGACGACCCTGTGGCCCGCTACCTCGACTACTTTAATGATGAGCGCAGCGAGATTACTATCCGTCAAATTCTGGATATGACCAGTGGCCTTGAGATGCCGTCCCACGAGCATGAAAATATGTATTTTTCTGCGGACCACCTCGCCTATGCCCGACGGGTTGGCGTTGAAAAGCCCGCAGGGCAAAGGTTTGAGTATAATAATGTCAACTCTATGTTGCTGGCAGATATTTTATTGTCAGTCACCGGCCAGCCTGCAGATAAGCTGTTAACAGAGCGTATTCTGAATAAGATAGGCCTTACAGACGTAACCCTTTGGCAGGATAGCTCGGGAAATCCCATGACCTACTGTTGTATTGACACAACGGTTAGACAGTACTCGCGCTTTGGCTTGCTATTTGCTCGTAACGGCAACTGGAAGGGCGAGCAAATTATTTCAGCCGACTATGTAAAAGAAACCCTGAGTCAGGTATGGAGCGATATAGAGAGTGACACCATCACCCAAAAGCGTGGCTATTCTCTGCACTGGTGGGTGTCGCGTTACAACGAGAACGCAAAAATATTTAATGCCAGTGGTAAGTTTGGACAGTATATTTTCGTTGATCCAAAAAATGATATTGTCTTTACCCGCATTACTAAATACCACCCTACTGGTGGCTCGCAGCAGGACTGGGGCGTTTTAAAATATGTTAATTGGATAGGTAGTGTTAATTTCCGCATAGCGCTTGCGGAGATTCTGGACTCTCTAGGCATAGTCAAAATGCAGGGAAATATAAAAACCCCTGTGACGCTGGAGGATGGCACCTCCAGAGAATTCTTTACCAATTACGAAACTATAATCGACACTTTAATTGAGCTTAGTGACCAGTAAGCTGGGAAAGCCATTGGTAACAATGGCTATTTCATAATTAAAGTTTTTCTAAATTTTCTAAACAGTAATCTGCACGCGCCAGCAATTGCCGTTTTACCTCTGGATCCATCTTATCCCAGCTCCGATAGGCCATGGCTGTCCTCGGGTTGCGTGCAAACCGCTCGGTATGGCGCTGCATAAAGTGCCAGTAAAGACTATTGAAGGGGCAGGCCTTTTCCGAAAACCGCTCCTTGACACTGTAGTGGCAACTACCGCAGTAATCACTCATCTTGTTAATGTAGCTGCCGCTCGCCGCGTAGGGTTTGGTAGCCACTAAACCCCCATCGGCAAATTGGCTCATGCCCCTGGTATTGGGCATCTCTACCCATTCAATTGCGTCTATGTAAATGCCTAGATACCACTGATCCATCTGATCAGGGTGTATACCCGCCAGCATGGCAAAATTTCCAGTGACCATGAGCCGCTGAATATGGTGGGCATAGGCATAGTCTAGAGACTGATCTATGGCTTGCTGCATGCAGGCCATGTTGGTTTTGCCTGTCCAAAAATAGTCGGGCAGATCACGTTGTGCATCCAGTTCATTGCGCTTCGCATAGCCGGGCATGTTGGCCCAATAAACCCCGCGAATATATTCTCGCCAGCCGAGAATCTGGCGGACAAATCCTTCAATTTGAGCGAGATCTATATCGTCGCTGTCTTCAAAATATCTGAGTGCAGTTTCTATAACTTCCATTGGATGTAGCAGTTTGCTATTTAGAGCAAAGGAGATTCGCGAGTGGTAGAGGCTCCAGCGGTTTTCACCCTGACGCGTCATGGCGTCCTGAAAACGCCCGAAATTGGGCAGGCAGTAACGACAAAAAAAGTGCAGTAACTGGTCTGCCTGCTCATGGTTTATCGGCCAAAGCAGATGCTCTGTACTGTTGCCAATTGTGGCGATTCCATGCCGTTCAATGCGTACCAAAATCGGCCGCACATCATTGTTGAATAGCAATGGTTCTGGAATTTCTTTAAGGTCTGCAGCCTTTAGCTTCTGGCGATTCTCGCCATCAAAATTCCAACGCTCGCCGCGAGGTTCATCGCCTGCCATCAGCAGGTTAAAGCGCTTGCGCATCTTGCGATAGAAAGACTCCATGCGGTTGTGTTTGCCAGCGTTGATGTACTGGGGTATTTCGCTCTGAGGTAGAAGAAAATGCTCGCTGTCATAACAGGTGACAGTCGTTGGACTGATAAACTCTATGCTCTCCAGCTGTTGGGCCAGTCTGAACTCGTCGGGCGCCTGATAATCGAATTTCTCAATGCTGTGCCGCGCGCAAAGCGCGCTGATTAGATGGCTAAGAGTTGGGTAGGCAGCGGTGTCATCTAGGCTGAGATAGCTGACCTGATGTCCGTCTGCCTGCAGCGATTTGGCAAAGTCAGTCATCGCCGCAAAGAAGCTACAGAGCTTTTGTATATGATGCACCACATAGCCGGCTTCCTGATGCAGCTCGGCAATCACGTAGAGTACCCTAGGATCCTGCTCTCGATACCAAGAATGTTGCCGATTCAGCTGGTCTCCCAGAATCAGTCTTAGGCTTTGGTATTGCTGTAGCGTTTGTGTCATCGCGTTGCATCCTGTTCTATCGGCCAGTCGGCGGCATCGACAGAGTCCAGAGCTGAAGCCTGTGGATGTCCATCCCAGGCAGTAATAAATCTATTTTGAGGGTCATAGGTTCGAGTTTGCTTCTCAAGATCAAATCTACGATTGGCGCGGGGATCTGCCCCTACACCAGCCAGATATTGCCAGTTGCCCCAGTTCGAGGCTACATCATAGTCGACCAGCTGATGCTCCATATAGGATGCACCATATCGCCAATCAAGGTTTAGTTCATGGACAAAACAGCTGGCCGCTAGCTGACGGCCACGGTTAGACAAATAGCCGGTAGCGTTTAACTGTTTCATGCAGGCGTTGACTATGGGGTATGGGGTATTGCCCTGACACCATTTTTGATAGCGCTCGGAATAAAAGCTGGTGCTAGGCTTATGACTTTTAATGCCATTGAACAAAAACAGCCGCTTGCCATATTTCTGTGCATACCATTGAAAGTATTCGCGCCACAGCAGTTCGAAATAGATCCAGTAGGTGGAGTCATTGCTTTCGACTTCCTGCTCATAGCATCTCAGTGCCTGAATAATAGTTTTTGGCGACAGGCAGCCATTTGCCAGCCAGGGGCTAAATTTAGTGGAATAATCCATGCCTTCGAGGCCGTTGCGAGTCTCTTTATAGGTGCTGGCCGGCCCGCGAGAGAAGTAATTTTCAAGATGTTTGAGGCCAGCAGTTTCGCCGCCTTCAAAAAGCGCCACTGGATTTTGAGCAGGCCTTTTTAGGTCAATACCCGCAAGATTCTTTCGAGATGGGGGCGGCGGTAGAGAGTTGGGTCGAACAATCGGCTCTTGAATGGCTAGGGGCTCAACTTTGCGGCGAAACTTCGAAAAGCTGTCAGGTAGCGCCTGAACAGTAAAGGGCATCTCCGACGCTTTAAACAGGCGATTATTGTCAATCTGGGTAAAACCAATCAGGGAATATCTGGTTGCCAGAGTTTGGCAAATTTGATTGTGATAAAAGTCAGCGCTGTCACTGCTAAAAATATGCTCGATGCTGTACTCAGTAATCAGCTGCGCCAGTGCCTGCATGGCTGGCTGATCCATCACCACCAGCCCCTGGCCATACTGTTGCAGGCTGTTGTCCAAATCTATCAGGCTCTGGCTAAGAAAGTCTAAACGGTTTGCCGAAAGGTCCCTTGGCCCCTTTATTCCAGCCGTTGGGGTGCTTGGTGGCATGCAATAGACACAGATGAGCTGCTTACAACTGGCAGCCGCCTGCGCAAGCGCCGGATTATCATTGATGCGCAAATCATTGTGAAACCAAAATAGGCCTACCTGATGCATAAGCTGTGTAATGTCCCTGGGCGTTGCGTTTAATGTTTAGTAGCTACGCTATGGCAGGCTGTTTGGACCTGATGTTAGCCACTATCTGGCGATCTAAAGCGACTGCAAAGTCGTAGCTCTAGTACTGACTTTTTATGGCTAACTTAACAGGAACAGATATGACCAGTGCAACGCTCACCAGAGTCCTTGGTTTCCTTGGTCTGGTGCCATTTATGCTCCCCAGCTACCTAATGGCCAACGCGGCGCTGTTTGGCAGCGGACTACAAAGCGCGGCAATTTTTGGGCTCTATGCGCCCTATGTGTTTATTGCGTACAGCGCCATTATTCTCAGTTTTTTGGGGGGCACTCTCTGGGCTCAGGCCCGCCAAGCCGACGACTCATCGGCGCTTATGACGATTCTATTTAGTAATCTGCTGGCGCTCTCGGCTTGGGCCTGTTTACTACTGATTTATATTGCCCCGATTATGACGGTATTTTCTGTGTGTCTGCTATTGGCCGGTTATCTGGGCATGCTCTTTGCCGAGTCTCTGAACGATGTTAGCCGTCAAAGAAAATATTGGCGTATGCGCCTATGGTTGACGTTCTGGGTTGCTTTAGCCCACCTGCTGGTTATTTCTCTGATGATGGCGGAGCTGTAAATTATGACTGAACTCAGTGTTTTTTATGATGGCGGCTGCCCGGTATGTGTGGCTGAGATAGACCACCTTAAACGTCTTGATGTGACGGGAAAAATCGCTTTTGAAAATATCTGCGCTGCAGATTTCACGGCCCGCTTCCCTCGGATAGACCCCCAGCAGGCTGATCGTATACTGCATGGCGAGCTGGCGGATGGCGAAATGATCTATGGTCTTGATGTCACTTACTGGGCCTGGGCTCTGGTGGGCAAGCGACGCTGGGTTGCTGTTCTGCGCTGGCCCATATTTAGACAGATTGCCCAGCTCGGCTACCGGTTTTTTGCCCGTTACCGCCATCAAATTTCGCGTCTGGTGACCGGGAAAAAACGTTGCAATACCTGCGCTAGCTCAGAGGGGGCACTGTGATCCACAATAGCGTGTTGGTGCTTGGCGCCTCTGGGGGGCTCGGGCAGGCTATGGTCAAAAAATTCCTTGCGGACCCCAAGGTAGATCTGGTCGTTGCGGTCAGCCAGCAGATACAGGCCTCAGTGCCAGAATTACCTGTAAGGGATGACTTGGTCTGGATTCAGTCTGAGTACCATGAGCAGGCCATGGCCGAGGTCATAGTCCAGTTAGACCCTTTTAAAGCAACCTTTAGCCGCGTATGTATCTGCCATGGCATTTTGCATGATGCGGATATGCGGCCCGAGAAGCGTTTTGAAGATGTTAGCGCAGAGGTTCTGCGCAAGATTTTTCAGGCCAATAGCATAGTGCCGGCACTGTGGCTGAAATTATTGCACCGCATTTTACAAGGTAAGCAGCCCTGTATTGTCGCTGTATTTAGTGCCCGGGTTGGCAGCACAGCCGATAATCGCCTGGGCGGTTGGTATGCCTATCGCGCGTCGAAGGCAGCGCTGAATAGTTTGCTGCAAACCTACGCAGTGGAATATGCGCGGCGTGCAAAAAATATAAAGCTAATTGCTTTTCACCCGGGAACAACGGATACCCAGCTCTCCAAGCCTTTCCAGGCCTCAGTGCCTGAGGGTAAGTTATTTACTACCGATTTTGTTGCAGATCAGTTAGCACAGATTATGGCTAGCGCAGAGCTAGACGGTCAGCTCTCATTTTTGGACTGGGAGGGGAAAACTATTCCTTTTTAGCGGCCTTTGCTATTAGATCAAAGGCAATATCTAATCTGTCCTCGACCCTAATCAAGCCGTTCATAATAGAAAATGGCTGAATGCCGTAGTCGCTTTGCAGTACCGAAAATTCGCCACTGATCAATAACTCAGATGTTTTAGTTTGATCCACATTGACGCTGAGTAGTTGCGACCGTTTGACACCATGCAGGCTAAAGTCTATCTGTACCAACAAATCCACAAGCGCGTTGCCACAGTCTCGACTGTGCAGCTGCGCAAAGGGGAAGTCTCCGACTTCAAGGCTCTTGAGCATATTCTGTCCTGTCGCAATGATATCCGCCGCCGTTGGCTGAGTATCCATTCCTGCCGCCGCTCGCAGTTCGAGGTTATCCACCTCCATTGTCGCCAGAGGCGCAAAAAAATCAGCTCTGCATCGACCTAGCGTCTGATCTAGATAGATAAAGCCCTGCAGCTGTTGGCTGGCGACAATATGATCGTGGCCCAGCTTTGCCATCAGGCCACCTCGGCGCACTCTGACAACTACCTTAGAAGCCCGGCTGTCGATTTTGTAAACATGACTGCTGTTATCCTGGCTAGCCTGTCTGTAGAAGTCTGTAGGGAAATTCGCCGGCTGATTAGACTTAATAGCGTACTCAATGGGCCCGCTGCAGCCGCTGAGACCGATAAAAAGCAGTAGTAGAAATGCTGCGAATTTATTCATGTTTAGTAAATAGTCGAACATCAAACCAGACTCGTACCTCTAGCCCTATTTGATCACCAGTGGCCCACTCACCTAGGCCGATGGCAAAATCATTGCGACCCAAGACCAGCTCGCCAACCATGGAGGCTTTTCCCTCGCCAAGATCAACCCAATTAAAAGGCACCTGCAATGACTTTTCGATACCCTTCAGCTGCAGTTTTCCTGTTGCTAAAAAGCCAGTTTTGGAACCGTCTGAGAGAATATTTTGACTGGTAAAAACAGCCTCTGGGTAAGCGGCTGTAGCAAACCAGTCTGCGGCCTTAATTGCCTCGTTGAGATCCTCATTACTTAGGTCGGCGCTATCAATTGATACCCTGACAATAAGGCTGGCTGGCAGGGTTGAGTACATAACTGAGAATTGGTTGAAGTTGCCATTGATTGGCAGCCCCTCAAAGCTGGGGGCAAACCAAAGACGACTCTCGGTGCTGCTGGATTGCCATTCGTTGGCCTGTGTCGCGCCAAAACTAAATGAGCAGAGTACAAACAGCGCAGTGGTTAGTGACTGTAGCTTCATGGGATTAAAACCACAGCCGTTTAATAGCGCTGTCTGCCAAGACAAACTGATGTCTTATTGCTGCGGCGATATGGAGTGCTAGCAGTGCAATAAGGGCAAACACGCACAGCTCATGTATTTCAGCGGCTAGAGCCTTGAGCTCGCTGTTGGGGTCAGTGATCGCAGGCAGGGGGATAAGCCAAAACAGTTTGACGGGCAGGTTAGCAGCCGATGTGATGATCCAGCCAGAAATCGGTAGCGCAAACATTAGCGCGTAGAGCAATGCGTGCACGGTAGAAGCCAGTATCTTCTGGAGTTTACTGGTAGCCAGCGAGACTGGCACTGTACTTTTTATCCGCCATAAAAGGCGCACAACTAGCAGTAAAAATACCAGCATGCCAAAGGATTTGTGCCATACAAAAACGTCAATTTTCCAAGCAGATAGTTTGAGGCTGTCGGCGTAAAACCCCAGTGGAATCTGGATAAAAATTAATGCTGCGGTTAACCAATGAAATAGTTTGCTTAGCCAGCCCCATTCTGTGGAAGTATTGTTAAGCCCCATCTTGCCTGTTCCTTGCTAAGTCAATTTGACGACTGATTATCCTGCTAGCGGCTCAGCTTGTAAATTACATTCAAGCTGTGATTCATATCTCGGGTTAAGCGCCCTGATCTGATACTATCGCCGCGAGTAATAGGTCAGGCACAGGTTAAGCCATGCAAGAGCAGCAATCTTTGATATGTGAAATTACCGATCTTAGTCATGATGGTCGCGGTGTGGGGCGCATTGCTGGCAAGACCTGTTTTGTTGAGGGTGCGCTGCCGAGCGAGACCGTCGAGCTGCATATAAACAACAGCAAGCGCAATTACGACGAAGGCCGTGCCACAAAAATACTCAGCGCCGCTAATAATCGGGTTGAGCCAGGTTGTAAGCATTTTCTGCGCTGTGGCGGTTGCAGCCTACAGCATCTAGATCACGACCAGCAATTGCAGTTCAAAGAGCAGCAGTTACTTAATAGTTTGCAGCGTGGCGGCCTCGAGCCAGCCACAGTGCTACCTGCGCTAAGTGCTCCGCAATGGGGCTACAGGCGCCGGGCGAGGCTAGCTGTGCAGAGGGCCAAGGATGGAAAATTTTTAGTAGGCTTTCGCAATGCGGGCAGTCGTCGCATTGAACCTATTAGCCAATGTCCTGTGTTGGCCGCTCCGCTACCTGAGGTGATTGCTCAGCTACCTCAATGGCTGGTCTCTGTCCCCCATGGCATTCGTATTTTTGAGGTAGAGCTGGTTTCAGTGGATAATAGTTTTGCCGTTGCTGTAGAGGCTGGGCGTCTCCCCAACGAAGCAGAGTTAGGCGAGATTCTCGGCAGTTTAAATCAGATGGGTCATGGCCCAGTGCAGCTATGGTGGAAGGCCGGCAAGCAAACGCGCTTTACGCGTCTAGATAAAGGCACTGATGCGCTCTCTTTTTCCGTGCCCGGTGGACTAAGGCTCAACTTTGAGCCAGGTCAGTTTATTCAGGTAAATGGTGAAATTAATCGGTTGATGATCGAGCAGATGCTCAGCCTGCTCCCAGAGAGCGGCAATCTCGCGGTTGATCTTTTCTGTGGTACAGGAAATCTATCCCTCCCACTGACTCAGCGTTTCACCAAGGTCGTTGGTGTGGAGGGTTTGCCTGAACTAGTAAAGGGCGCGGAGGACAATGCCCGACTCAATGGTCTTAATAATGTTGAGTTTGCTATGGCTGATCTAACCCGTGCTGTGGGCCTCAGTAGAATCAACCCTAGCAATGAGCCGATTGATCTGGTGTTGTTGGATCCGCCTCGCAATGGTGCTGCCGGCGTAATATCCTGGGTTGCCAAATCAAAAGCACGTCAGATTGTCTATATTTCCTGTCATCCCTCAACCATGATCAGAGATGCCGCAGTACTGGCCGAGGCCGGCTATAAAATGACAGCGGTAGGTGTTATGGATATGTTTCCCCACACCACTCATATTGAGGCGATGGCACTGTTCGAATAGCTGTTTTTAAGTGCTGGCCTAAATCCCAAAACT
>JABJEX010000027.1 GCA_018663035.1 Porticoccaceae bacterium | reverse complement strand
GTCGCCATTCCAGCTATGCTACTGCACCGCTATTTTGAGCGTCATGTGGACAGCCTTATCGTTCAGCTTGAAGGCCAATCTATCAAGTTGGTAGACGCTATGCACAGCGATCTATTCAAGCAATCCTAACGTGAAATTTCGTCGCAAACCAAAGCTGGATAATGGAATCAATCTCACGCCGCTGATTGATGTGGTCTTTCTGTTGCTGATATTTTTTATGGTGACTACCAGCTTTAATAAGCAAACTCGGCTGGTTTTGAAGCTACCTGAAGCGGCTGGAGAGCCAGTAGTCGAGCAAGTCTATCGTCTTGATTTACTGATTAGCAGAGAGGGTATTTACAGCCTTAATGGGGAGAATTTGATAAACAGCGAAATCAAGACCATTATGGCTGCTTTAAAGGACGCGTCTGGTGGTGATAGTGGCATTCCCCTGAGTATTACTGCGGATGCAAATGCGACTCATCAATCAGTCATAACCGCTTTGGATGCAGCGAGCCAACTTGGTTTTGAAAAACTTAATATCAACACTCAGCGGTCTAGAGAGCAATAATAATATGGAGCAAGATTCAACGGTCACTGCAGCCAAAACATATAGCCGCTTGCTCGGTTATGTGCGACGTTACTGGCTAGCTTTTGTTGTCAGTATTAGCGGCCTGGTGTTGCACTCCGCGGCAGAGGTCGCCTTTGTTGATCTGCTGGGCTATATCACAGATACCGTAGGCACTATGACGGGTGCTGCAACCTCTGAGACAGGATTGCCCACTGCAGGGCTGACAGCCTCCTTTGCGAACGCCATATTTGGTGACTCATTGATGGAAAACCGCTGGATGGTAATCCCGATGTTTCTGGTTGCGGTAAGTATTTTGCGCGGTTTGGGTTATTTGATTGGTAGCTACGGGCTCGCCTATGTAGCCAATTATCTGGTTCACGCATTGCGCGTTGATATTTTAAATAAATATCTCAAGCTGCCTTTCGGCTTTTTTGACCGCTCTATGGCAGGCCATCTGGTCTCTGTGGTGACCTTTAATGTACAGCAGGTTACTGAAGCTGGCACAAAAGCGCTCAAAACCTTGCTGCAGCAGGGTAGTCTTGTCTTGGGTCTAATGGGCTATTTGTTTTACGTAAACTGGAAGCTCACGCTGTTCTTTATAGCGATAATGCCTTTGATTGCTGTTTTAGTAAGTCTCGTCAGTAAGCGTTTTAGGCATATTAGTACCAGAATCCAGTCTGCTATGGGCGATGTGACCCATGTCACTCAGGAGGTCGTCAATGGCTATCAAGAAGTGCGTATGTTTGGCGCCGAGCGAGCAGAGCAGCTGCGAATGGAAACAGCCAGCCACAGCAATCGTCGCCAGAATATGAAAATGGCCCTGACAGAGGGGCTCAGTAACCCTCTAGTAATGCTGATAGTGTCGCTGGCATTTGGTGCTATCACCGGGTTTATGCTCAATCCTAGTATTCTTTCGACAATGACCACTGGTAGCTTTATCACCTTTTTGGTGGCATCAGGCATGTTAATAAAGCCCATACGCCAGCTTACAGAGATCAATAGTGCAATTCAGAAAGGCATTGCGGCTGCTGGCTCTATTTTTGAGATTATTGACTCGGAGGCTGAGGTCGATAGTGGGTCTCTGGTTCAGGACTCAGTACAGGGTAAATTTGAATTCCGTAATATTAATTTTGCCTATGGCAACACTGAGCGACTGGTTCTCAAGGATATCAATTTCAGTGTTCAGCCTGGTGAGACCGTTGCGCTTGTGGGGTCCTCGGGCAGTGGTAAGACGTCACTGGTTAGCTTGATCCCCAGGTTTTACAACCACGGTGAGGGGAATATCTTATTGGATGGCACTGATGTTAATGACTTTGCACTGGCCAACCTTCGCCAACATATTGCCATTGTCAGTCAAAACGTAACCCTATTTAACGACAGTATTTATAACAATATTGCCTACGGTGAGCTGGCGGGGCGAGGCCAAGAGGCTGTTCAAGCTGCGGCCGAGGTAGCCCATGCACATGACTTTATTGAGCAGTTGCCTCAGGGCTATGACACCCATATTGGTGACGATGGTGTAATGCTCTCTGGTGGCCAGCGTCAGCGTATAGCCATTGCTAGAGCTGTGTTAAAGAACGCACCGATCTTGATTCTGGACGAGGCTACCTCGGCACTGGACACAGATTCTGAACGCCATATCCAAGCTGCTTTGGAAGATCTGATGCAGGACCGTACCACCTTTGTGATAGCCCATCGACTGAGTACAGTCGAGAAGGCTGATCGCATTTTAGTGATGGAGGGTGGTCAAATTGTCGAGCAGGGCAGTCACACTGAGCTGCTATCAAATAATGGACGCTACGCTCAACTGTACAAAAATCAATTTGATGAGCCTGGAGTGGTTTAAGCTTGGCTAGTCAGGATCGACAGTCATTTGAGCAGTTTTTGGTAGCCGCTTGGTACGGTGATCACTGGTGGCTAAGGCTTTTAATACCATTTAGTTGGTTGTTTAACGGGCTTGCTCGTCGGCGGCGCCGCAAACTACAGGCACAGTTTCAGGGGCGACCATTTTCAGTACCAGTGATCGTGGTTGGCAATATTTCTGTTGGCGGCAGTGGTAAAACCCCTCTGCTTATGGCACTGGTAAAAGCGTTGGCGGAGCGAGGGCTCAAAGCAGGCATTGTCAGTCGCGGATATGGGGGAAACTCCGCCCAGTACCCCCTAGAAGTTACGGCAAAAACCAGTGTCCAAGCCTCAGGTGATGAACCGCTGTTAATGGCCCGAGAGTTAGCGGCCTATGGCTGTCCTGTTTATGTAGCTCCAGATCGCGTTTCTGCTGTAGATCAGTTATTGGCAATGCATCAGGTCGACCTGATACTGGCTGACGATGGCTTACAGCATTACCGTATGCATCGCGATATTGAAATAGCGATTATTGATGGTAGCCGACAACTGGGAAATCGTAGAACTCTGCCGGCTGGGCCTTTGCGAGAACAGCCTAGTCGTTTAGCTGAGATGGATTTTGTGCTGGTCAACGGATCCGCGACTTCGCTACCTGATATAGATATCCATGGTGAGGTCATTATCAATGCTAGTATGTTTCGCCATTTGGCTAGCAATACAGTTATTGCTCCACAGGCTTGGAGTCAGTCCTCTGCAGTGCATGCCGTTGCCGCGCTGGGCAACCCTCAGCGCTTTGCCGCAACTCTGGAGTCGCTTGGACTTGAAGTAAGACTGCATCCAGTGGATGATCATCATCAACTTAGCCTTTCCGATATTAGCTTTGGCGACGATAAGCCAGTGGTTATCACCGCCAAAGATGAAATCAAACTGTCAGGCGATGTGCCTGATAATCTCTGGGTGCTGGATGTTGAAATGACTTTGCAGAGCCAGTTTGTCGACCGCCTGGTGAGCTGTATCCATCAGCGTAAAAATAAAAAATCCTAGGGACAGCCTATGTCGTTTATTGTTGTAATTCCTGCTCGTTACGCTTCTACCAGGCTTCCTGGTAAGCCTCTGCGCGATATCGCTGGGTTGCCGATGATACAACGTGTATGGCAGCAGGCCTCCAAGAGTGCTGCTGCGAGAGTGATAATCGCCACAGACGATAGTCGTATCCAGTTAGTAGCACAGAACTTCGGTGCCGAGGTTGTAATGACGAGGGCCGATCATGTTTCCGGCACGGACCGTCTTCAGGAAGTGGCGGACAACCTTGGCCTCAGTCAGCAGCAAATCCTGGTCAATGTTCAGGGTGATGAGCCTCTCATTCCACCTGCGGTTATCAATCAGGTGGCCGAGAATCTTGCGGTAAATACAGAGGCTGGTGTGGCCACGCTCAGCGAACCCATAGAGTCCGTTGAAGATTTTCTCAACCCCAACGTGGTTAAGGTGGTCAGAGACCGGCATGGCTTGGCAAGGCTATTCAGTCGTGCACCGATTCCCTGGCCGAGAGATCATTTTGCTAACAGCCGTGACAGCATGCCTGCCGATGCTTTGGCGAGACGCCATATAGGCATCTATGCCTACAGGGTGGCGGAGCTTGCAGCCTTCGTTAGCTGGCCGGTGGCGGCGATTGAACAGCTTGAGTCACTTGAGCAGCTTCGGTTTATCTACCACGGCGTTGGTATTCATGTGGCTGATGCTGTTGAATCCGTGCCAGGTGGCATAGATACGGAGCAAGATTTACAGGCAGCTGAGGCTTTAATAAAGTCCCGGTAAACTAGTTGCCCTTGGGCAGAATTATTGGTTTGGTGAGTTATGCATAAGGTTTCGGTTTTATTTGTCTGTCTTGGCAATATTTGTCGTTCGCCAACTGCCCACGCGGTGTTCCAGTCAATGGTCGATGCTGAGGGGTTAGGAGGGCATATTATGGTTGATTCCGCTGGCACAGGTGACTGGCATATAGGCCATGCTCCGGATA
Source organism: Porticoccaceae bacterium (assembly GCA_018663035.1). GTDB lineage: Bacteria > Pseudomonadota > Gammaproteobacteria > Pseudomonadales > Porticoccaceae > HTCC2207. The sequence goes on along the minus strand of JABJEX010000027.1, from coordinate 1,612 downwards.
AGCGCACCAGCGCAGCAGCAGCGGAGCGCGGCTATCAAATGCACCATTTGCGCGCACGATTAGTTGAGCCCCAAGACTTTGAACAGTTTGATTATATTGTGGCTATGGATCATGAAAACCTCAGTAATCTCAAAGCTATGATCCCCCCAAACTATCAGGGATGGTTGGGATTGTTTTTAGATTACAGCTGTGACCCCCAGTATAGCGATCAGCAGGTGGTCCCCGACCCCTATTATGGCGGCGAGCAGGGATTTACCTTTGTGCTAGATCTCGTGGAGGACGCGTCGGCAGGCTTACTTCGGCAAATCAAGGCCAACCTGTGATGGATGCAGTAGCACCAGAAATATCCACTAATGTGGCGCTAACAGATATGAATACGCTCAGGGTTTCTGCGTCAGCTGAGTATTTTTGTCGTCTCAGTTCTGTGGACCTGGTTCAGCCAGTACTGCAATTTGCGAGAGCCAGAGGGTTAACAGTCACTGCGCTGGGTGGAGGCAGTAATCTGGTTCTCGCTGGCGATATTAAAGGATTAGTGGTTGTTCTGGATATCAAAGGTATTGATGTTCTGGCATCTGAGAATGAGCGGCTAGATGTGCGGTTTGGAGCGGGAGAGTGCTGGCATACCATGGTGGAGCACTGTTTAGACCAGGGTTGGTATGGATTAGAAAACTTATCGTTAATTCCAGGCAATATGGGTGCAGCGCCGATTCAGAATATTGGTGCCTATGGGGTAGAGCTCAGCGACCTTTTTGTATCGCTGGACGCGATTGAAATAGCGACAGGTCAGGAGAGGGTTTTTAATCGCGAAGACTGCGAATTTGGCTACCGCGATAGTGTATTTAAGCAACGGCTGCAAAATCAGTATTTGATTACTGCCGTGACTCTGCGCTTGAGCAGACAGCCTCAGATAAATATTAACTATCCTGCATTAAAGGATGCCCTCGGCGGGTTACAGGCTAGCCCACAGCAAATAAGCGATGCGGTATGTCAAATTCGTCAGCAAAAACTGCCAGATCCGGCCGTTACCGCCAATGTAGGCAGCTTTTTTACCAACCCTAAAGTTAGCGAGGAACAGGCCCTGAGCCTAATCTCGCTACACCCAAATATGCCCTGGCATGTGCAACCAGATGGCCGCTACAAAATACCGGCTGCCTGGTTAATTGAAAAATGCGGGTTTAAGGGCCAACGCTATGGCAATGTCTCTGTGCACCAGCATCAGGCACTAGTGCTAGTTAATCATGGTGGTACAGGCCTTGAGGTGCTGGTACTGGCTGATAAGATCGTGCAGGCGGTAGCTGATGAATTTGGGATTGATTTGGTTATTGAGCCGAGAGTTTACGGGCGGGAATAGGCGGGCTCTCTATGGATCTTTTTGATCAGCAAATAATTCCAGTGCCTCTGAGTGATCAGGCGGGTAGTGGCGAAATCTATTTTTGGCCAAACTGGTTGACCGCTAGTGCATCGGATGAGCTGCTGTCGACTGCCATTGCACAGACTCCCTGGCGCCATGACCAGATTAATATAGCTGGTAAGACTATTCCTATCCCGCGCTTGCAAAACTGGTTTGGCGATCCAAATACCAGCTACACGTACAGTCGTATTCGGCTCCAAG
>JABJEX010000026.1 GCA_018663035.1 Porticoccaceae bacterium | reverse complement strand
GTCGGTAACATATGAATGCGATGTAAAAATGGCAGCTGAAAAAGCAATTGGACAACACCTGCTGCAAACACACCCCAGGCTAAAGCAAAAGCCGGCTCATCAAACAAGGGAGCCGCTATCAGTGCAGCAGCAATCAACGTGACATTAAGTAGCAATGGCGTAAAAGCGGGAGCCGCAAATCGATCGTAGCTGTTGAGAACCCCCCCAGCTACACCAGTCATCGAAATCAGCAGAAGGTACGGGAAGGTAATCCTTAGCATATCAGCCGTAGCCGCGAACTTAGCAGGGTCATCAAAAAACCACTTGGGGGCAAAGAGTGCAGCCATGGCTGGCGCTGCCACTACAATCACCAGCGTCAACGCCAACAGGCTAATACCCAGAGTGCCAGTCACACGATCGACCAACCCCTTGACCGCGGCCTGACTGCCCTTCTCGCGAAACTCGCCAAGCACAGGCACAAACGCCTGGGCAAAGGCGCCCTCGGCAAATAGCCGACGGAAAAAGTTTGGGATTTTAAAGGCGACAAAAAATACATCCGCCAGAGCTTCTGCACCTATAACTCGCGCAAATATAACATCTCGGGCCAGCCCCATAAATCTGGACAGCATAGTAAAGAAACTAACCACACCACTGGAACGCAGCAGTCCGCTATCTTTTGCCTTACTTTCAGTCTGCACTGGTTCCTGAGTCAAAAAAACGGCCCTGATTTCTGTTATGAGTGTTGCAGTTTAACCATCCCCGTCAACTTGGCCAAGCGAATCTGAGAATCTACAGACTGCCGGGGCTTGAGCCAGCAAAAATCGCTATTAAAAGCCTCTGAATTTGCATAAAAATTGGCTTGAATCTCAATTCATAACCCTGTATATTTCCGCGCCTTCAGTGAGAGCCTTTGAGAGGAGAAACTTCAGGTGGCAAATTCAGTACAAGCAAAGAAACGCGCACGCCAAAACGAGAAACGCCGCCAGCATAATGCCAGCCTGCGCTCAATGGTTCGCACCTATTTAAAGAAAGTAGACGCAGCACTTGCGACCGGCGATCATGCTGCGTCTCAAGAAGCTTACAACAGCGCTGTGCCGGTTATTGACCGCATGGCAGACAAAGGCATTATTCATAAGAATAAAGCTGCTCGCCATAAGAGCCGCTTAAATGCCAAAGTTAAAGCCCTAGCCGCGAGCTAATCGCCTCTAGGACTAAAAAAAACCGGCTTGCGCCGGTTTTTTTATGCCTGCCTTAAACAGCCTAGGCTACATCAGTCAGGTTGAATCAAACCTTTATATGGCCGGCCATAAACTGCTGCACAGTCGCTGCATCATTAGCCAGCACAGTAAAGTGCTCCTCACGCTCAAATAGATCAGCCATATGAGGCGGCAATTCAGGATCCTGTGGATACCCAGCCTGCTTGACCGCATCGGGGAATTTTGCAGGGTGCGCAGTTGCCAAGGTCACCATGGGTGTCTGAGCGTTAGTTCGGCATTGACGCGCCGCCTCAAGACCAATGGCAGTATGTGGATCAAGTAAGTAATCACAGTCTGCATAGGTGTCGCGAATAATTTTTACCATTCCCTGATTGTCGCAGCGATAGCTGGAGAATAGTTCTCTAGCTTGCTGCAGAGCCTTGTCACTGAGATGCATTTGACCAGCTTTGGCATCGGCCATTAGGCCTGCTATGGCCGCGCCATCTCGATCATAAAAATCAAATAACAGGCGCTCAAAATTACTCGAAATCATAATGTCCATGCTTGGCGCCAGGCTTTGTTCCAAAGGCCGCGTGCTGTGGTCATTATCACTTATACAGCGATGCAAAATATCATTCTGATTAGTCGCGATAACCAGCTGTTCGATCGGCAAGCCCATTTTATGAGCTAGGTAACCCGCAAAAATATCCCCAAAGTTTCCGGTTGGAACCGAGAATGAAACTTTGCGCGCCGGGCCGCCAAGTGACAGCGCCGCCCAAAAATAATACACAATCTGCGCCATAATTCGCGCCCAGTTGATGGAATTAACCGCTACCAGTTGTCGGCCATCAGGGAGGAAAGATTGATCGGCAAAGCTTGCCTTGACCATATTTTGGCAGTCGTCAAAGTTTCCTTCGAGAGCAATATTATGAATATTGTCGGCTATCACCGTAGTCATCTGACGGCGTTGCACATCAGATACTCGATTGTGCGGGTGCAGAATAAACATATCGACATTGCTGCAGCGGCGACATCCCTCTATGGCGGCCGACCCAGTATCTCCAGAGGTGGCGCCCATAATGACGACTTTTTGATCGCGCTTCTCTAGCGTGTAATCCAGTAGATTACCCAAGAATTGAAGAGCAAAATCTTTAAAGGCCAGAGTTGGGCCATGGAAAAGCTCCATTATCCATTCGTTGTGGCCAGTCTGTACCAAGGGTGCAATACCGCCATGACGAAAGGTAGCGTAGGAAGCATCGATTAACTCTTTGAGATCTTGCTCTGGAATGGCATCGGCCACAAAAGGCGTCATTATGCGATGCGCAAGGTCCTGATAGGACAGACCAACCCAGGACGCAATCTCCTCCTGACTGAATTCCGGTAAATGTTCTGGAACAAATAACCCGCCGTCGGGCGCCAGTCCAGTGAGAATAACATCTTCAAAATTTTTCGGCTCTACGCCACCGCGGGTACTGACAAATCTCATTTACTGGTCCAAATGTTCGACGCGGATAAAACTCACATTCCCGCGCACGGTTTCAAGTTGCTCTATGTTCTCGACAGCTGCATCCAACAGCTTCTCCTGAGTGACATTGGTAAGAATAATCACATTGACATAGTCTTCACCAGCAGGCTGCTCCCTCTGGATAATCGCTTCAATACTGATTCCGGCGTCGGCCATAATTCCAGTAATATTCGATAGCACACCAGATTTATCCAGCGCAGAAAAACGGATATAGAAACTGGTTTCAATATCCTGAATATCCATTATCTTATTGGCCTGTAGGTCAGCCGAGGCAATACCTAGGGCCGGCACCCAGCAATCGGCTCCCGCACCCATGGTCCGAGCCACATCAACTATATCCGCAATCACAGAGGACGCTGTAGGCTCCGAGCCCGCACCAGGGCCATAATACAAAGTGGTACCCACAGCGTCGGCATTGACCATCACCGCATTCGAGACGCCGTTCACACCTGCGATTAGGCAGCTCTCAGGTACCAGTGTCGGATGCACTCTCAGTTCGATACCAGCATCTGACTGACGGGCAATACCTAGATGTTTAATCGCATAACCCAACTCGCGAGCATAGGCGACATCCTGAGGCTCTAGTTTAGTAATGCCATCGGTAAATATGCCCTCCAAACTCAGCGGCATACCAAAGGCTAAGGAAGCCATGATCACCAACTTGTGTGCGGCATCTATACCTTCGACGTCAAAGGTGGGGTCGGCTTCAGCGTAACCCTTTTCCTGAGCCTCGGTCAGTACATCGGCGAAATCGCGCCCTTTGCTGTCCATCTCAGAGAGGATAAAGTTAGTGGTACCATTAATGATGCCCGCTAACCAATGAACCCGGTTGGCAGCTAGTCCCTCTCGCAGAGCTTTGATAATTGGAATACCACCAGCAACCGCAGCCTCGTAGGCGACCATAAGGCCTCGGGATTCAGCAGCAGCAAAAATTTCCATACCATGCTGAGCAATCAATGCTTTGTTGGCCGTGACCACATGCTTACCATTGTTCAGTGCAGTCATCACTAATTCGTAGGCAACGTCGGTGCCACCAATTAGCTCGACCACAACGTCAACAGCTGGGTTCTTAGCCACATCAAAAATATCTCGAGATACATCGGTGGAACCAGTATCACAATTGGGATTATCGCGACGCGCACCTACCTGAGATATGACAATATTACAATTGGCGCGTGAATTAATGTGTTTTGAATTGCGGCTTAGTACATTGTAGACGCCGGCACCCACTGTGCCTAAACCGCAGATGCCGATATTGACCGATCGCACCCTGTTTCCCCTAACTAATTAATGAACACTGAATGCAAAAAACACCCAACAGTTGTTACCGCCATCGACAGACTCGCTGAGGCGATCTGTCAAAAGGCAATTTTATACTATTGGAGAAAATATTCAGGAGTTTTTTAACGAAAACGCCTAGATTCCGGGGGTGGACAGCCCCAAAATTTTAGCAAAGTCCTCTGCTGGCTGATATCCGGGAATCAATGTGCCATCCATTAGGATAATAGCTGGCGTTCCGGTCACGCCCATCTGGCGACCCAGTCGGAAATGTTCTGCCACAGGGTTGTCTGAACAGACAGCGGTTGGAACCCTCTCTCCGTTCTTTGTTCTGGTCAATGTATCTGTGGCATTATCGGCACACCAGGCGGTGGCGATTTTATCGTAGGACGCCGAGGGAATACCTGCTCTGGGATAGGCGAGGTATCTCACTTCAATGCCCATAGCATTAAGCTGTGGCACTTCATCATGAAGCTTGCGGCAGTAGCCACAGTCAACATCGGTAAACACATTCATAATAGCCTTAGTCTGACCCTCGGGCTTGAAGACAATCATATCTTCGGTGCTCCGCGTGGCGAAAACCTGCCGTCGCTCCTCGTTAAGCTGCATATCGCGAATATTAATAAATTGGCCTGGACGCACTTGATAAAGACTTCCGTCGAAAAAATAGTTGCCATCGCCAGACACGTATAAAATCGGGCCGTTTTCGACCTGAACTTCATAAAAACCAGCCACTGGGGCATCGCCGATCACCTGATAACCTAAGTCAGAACGAGCACTATTAAGTTTGTCCAAAATAGTCTTCTCAACCGACTCAGAGACCTCACCAGCAGCCTGCACCGATACCAGTGCCATTGCTAGCCAAGCCGTCAAAAATTTAGCCTTGATGAAACGCGAAAACAGTCCGCTGAAACAGCTTTTAGTGAACAAAATAGAGTTCCTATTTAAGAGTAATTAAACAGTTGGAGTATTTCTAAACCCTGGGGTTCCGTCTTCGCACAGGGGCTTACCTGAAAAGGGGCCACAGAGTGGGGCCCCATATAGCAGAAATTACAGCGCTTCTTCGCCAGTCTCACCTGTACGAATACGAATCACTTCATCCAGAGAGGAAATAAAGATTTTTCCATCACCAATCTTGCCAGTCGCCGCAGCTTTGGTAACAGCTTCGACAATGCTATCTACCATATCCTGACCCACGGCAATTTCGAGTTTAATCTTGGGCAGAAAATCTACTACATACTCGGCCCCACGATAGAGCTCAGTATGACCCTTTTGACGCCCAAAGCCCTTTACCTCAGTTACGGTGATTCCCTGAACACCGATATCTGCCAATGCTTCACGCACATCGTCAAGTTTGAAAGGTTTTATAACAGCAGTAATTAATTTCATAATTATTAGTCTTCTCTGTAACAGGTTCTGTAAAAGTATGGTCTATAAAGATACCTGTTTCTATTTGAAATTGCATCTTCACATTTTACCGTCCACAAAAAAGCCGGGACATGATGTCCCGGCTATAACTTTGGGGAAAGTTTGTATACCCAGAGATCCTAGAGCCTCAGGCAGTTAGGCCTTTGAGTTAACAAACTCTGGATAGGCTTCCATACCACATTCAGCGATATCGACACCGTTGAACTCTTCTTCTTCGGAAACTCGGATACCCATAGTCGCTTTAAGAATAGACCAGACCACCGCACTGGTACCAAATACCCACACAAAGATAGTGGCAGCACCTATCAACTGGCCGGAGAAAGAAGAACCGTCATTAGTAATAGGCACCAGCAACAGGCCAAGGAGACCTACAACACCATGGACAGAGATTGCACCAACCGGGTCATCGATCTTCATCTTATCTAGCGCCAAAATACTAAAGACAACCAATACGCCGCCAGCAGCACCGAAAACTGTTGCTTGCAGTGCAGTAGGCGTTGATGGTTCGGCCGTGATAGCAACCAAACCAGCCAGAGCACCGTTGAGTGCCATAGTCAGATCAGCCTTGCCAAACAATACCTTGGCAACCAGCAGAGCACCGATTAGACCACCGGCTGCAGCAGCATTGGTGTTCATAAATACCACGGCTACAGCATTGGCGCTCTCGACGCTGGCAGTGGCCAGAACAGAACCGCCGTTGAATCCAAACCATCCCAACCAGAGGATAAACGTCCCTAGGGTAGCCATCGGCAGGTTGGCACCAGGAATGGCATTTATTTCACCGTTGGGGCCGTACTTGCCTTTACGAGCACCCAACAGCAGAACACCAGCAAGTGCGGCAGAGGCACCAGCCATATGGACAATGCCGGAACCAGCAAAATCTGAGAATCCGAGATCACCTAGTGTATACAGGCCAAATACAGACTCACCATTCCACGTCCAAGCGCCTTCCATAGGATAGATAAAGCCCGTCATTACCACAGCAAAGGCAAGAAATGCCCACAGCTTCATTCTCTCGGCAACCGAACCAGACACAATAGACATCGCTGTAGCAACAAAGACTACCTGGAAGTAAAAGTCGGCTGCAGGCGCATAGGTAGCAGGGTCTTCTGCACCTGTAACTCCATCACCAGTAATTGAACTGAGGAAAATATCGCCGCCATACATAATTGAGTAACCACAAATCATGTACATGGTGCAGGCTACTGCAAACAAAGCGATGTTTTTAGTCAGAATTTCAGCGGTGTTCTTAGAGCGAACCAACCCGGCTTCCAGCATTGCAAAACCTGCGGCCATCCACATAACTAACGCACCGCACATCAAAAAGTAGAACGTATCTAGTGCGTACTGTAATTGAAAAATATCAGTCATCATTAAGTCCTCGAGTTAAACGGCTTCTGCACCGGTCTCACCGGTACGAATACGTATCACATCATCAAGTGTTGAAATGAAAATCTTTCCATCGCCGATTTTCCCCGTTTGAGCAGCAGAGGTAATGGCTTCCACTGCGCTATCGACCATCTCGTCAGTCAACGCAATTTCTAGTTTTACCTTTGGTAGAAAGTCCACAACATACTCAGCGCCTCGATAGAGTTCGGTGTGGCCTTTCTGCCGTCCAAATCCTTTGACTTCCGTTACTGTTACACCAGCGACGCCCAGTTCGCCTAGAGCCTCGCGTACCTCATCAAGTTTGAAAGGTTTTACAATTGCAGTTATTAATTTCATTTGAATCTCCATAGGGTAGCCAGGGCCACCCACTTTGAATTAGCCAAATCGTTAGATAAAAATTACAGAGACTTAGAGATAGTCAGGACAATCTCATTGTCTGCAAACAGACCGCCATCTTCAGAGGAGTCAATCCAGCTCAGATCAAAACCAAGACCGGCAGCTTCAGTGCTAAGCGACAGAGAATAATCATCAGCTTCGTTAGCAGGATCATCGGCAGACATGGTGCCGTAGTGAATACCCAGGCTCACTGAATCACTTAGTGCCACGCCGTAGTCAACATAGAGGTAAGTAGAAGAGCCAGTCGATGCGTAATAGTCGTCAGAAATAGCAAAGCCTACAGTGGCATCAGCAAAAGAGACGCTACCATAAATTTCTTCGAACTCTTCAGATGATGGGCCCTGAGGATAGCCATAGAACAGGTAGCCAATATCATAGCTCACTGATTCGCTAAAAGAACCGCCGTAACCAGCGTAGTAGTCCAGTTCTAGGCCACCGCTAAAGTCAATGCTCGAGGCCCAGGTACCAACGTAGAAGCCGTTTTCGAAGGCTACATCAAATCCACCAGACAGGGCTTCACCACCCGACTGATCGATACCACGGAAAAAGTAATCAGAACTCAAAGCTACGTTTCCAGATACCTCAGCGGCCATTACAGAGGCACCAGACATAAGAGTTGCAGCGACAATTGCAGTTTTCAAAGCTTTCATGGATATATCTCCCAAGACATAAAGTTATTGTTAAATTAATTAAAAGTTAAAAGGTGTTACTCAAGGTTTCATAAGAGACTTTGCATTTACCGTGCCAACATTTAAAAAGCCTAAAATATAAGGCTATCTTTAGCGTATTTACCTTGTAATGAACCATATTGGTGCGTTAATTCAGTAGCACCTCGAGAGTCGCGCACCAATTTGGACTAATGTGATAGCCCACTTAAAACAGCACATGACTTTGTAATCTAGTCTGTTATTGGCAGGCAAAGATTTGTTACAGTGGGAGCCCCAACGGAGTATCAGCAATGGACCCAGAAAACTTAGCCAAGCAGGTTTTAGAGCAACTCAGCAAATCCTTTTCCGATGCCCAGGCCATGGGCGACGAGGTTCAGGGACATCTGCGCACTGCCATGATGAGCACCTTTAGCAAGCTGGATCTGGTAACCAGAGAAGAGTTTGACGCCCAGCGAGCGGTCTTGATGAGATCACGTGAAAAAATTGAATCTCTCGAGAAACAACTGGTAGAGCTTGAACAGGCACTGGCTAAACAATAACCCATCGCGACAGGATCAGCTGTTTGCCCGAGTAACCAGAACTTCGCGTAAGGACCTAATCGCATAGACATTGAGGTCTTAGCGTATGTCACTTGCCACTGTGCAAACCCGAGCCAAATTAGGCATAGACGCCCCAGCCGTATTTGTCGAAGTCCATCTCTCCAACGGCCTGCCAGCCTTTCATATAGTCGGCCTCCCAGAAACAGCCGTCAAAGAGAGCAAAGATCGGGTTCGCAGTGCCATTATCAATTCTCACTTTGAGTTTCCGGCACGCCGTATCACAATTAATCTAGCACCAGCCGAACTACCCAAAGAAGGTAGCCGCTTCGACTTGGCTATTGCCATCGGCATACTGGCAGCCTCTGGCCAGATCCCAGAGCCACAGTTACATCAATATGAATTTATTGGAGAACTGGCACTGTCCGGCAAGCTGCGCGCAGTGGAGGCCGTATTACCTTCAGCACTGGGCTGCGCCGATGCTAACAAACAGTTGATTATCAGTACCGCCAACGCTACTGAAGCTTCACTGGTTGAGTCGTCAACTGTACTTGCAGCAGACCATCTACTGGAGGTGTCAGCTCATTTGCATCAAAGACAAAGACTCCCAGAGCACTCCTCCATAATTAAACAATCAGAGTATCAGGGGCCACAACTCGGTGAGGTTATTGGCCAACAGCATGCCAAGCGTGCACTCGAGCTCGCAGCAGCCGGCGGCCATCAACTACTTTTATATGGCCCCCCAGGGGCGGGTAAAACCATGCTCGCCAGTCGACTTACCGGTCTGTTGCCTCCATTAACTAGCGACGAGGCCCTGCAAGTTGCGGCCATCTATTCTGTCGCCGGGAAAGGTCTGCGCGAAAATATCTGGCGTCGCCCCTTTCGTTCACCCCACCATAGTGCGTCGGCCGCAGCTATGGTGGGTGGCGGTACTAACCCTAGACCAGGAGAAATTTCTTTGGCTCATCATGGCGTACTGTTTCTCGACGAACTGCCAGAATTCCAGCGCCCTGTATTAGAGGTGCTGCGAGAGCCCCTAGAATCAGGAGAGATCTTACTCTCCAGAGCGGCTTCGCAAGCTCGGTATCCCGCCAACTTCCAGCTAGTAGCCGCAATGAATCCCTGCCCCTGTGGCTATCTGGGAAGTCCAAGCTGTATCTGTAGTCCAGATCAGGTGACCCGTTATCGCAATCGCCTGTCAGGCCCAATGCTGGACCGCATCGATTTGCAGGTACAGGTCAACCAGATAAGTAACAACGAATTATTTGCGCAGCCACCAACAGTCACAGGCAACAGCAATCAGCAGATACAGCAAAGGGTATACAGCGCCAGACAACGCCAGCTAAGCCGTCAGGGCGCGGCCAACAGCCTGCTGAATAGCCAACAGATCACCCAACTGTGCCCGCTGACAGCGTCGCAAAAAAACCTGATGGATCAGGCAATCCAGCAATTCTCTCTATCTACCAGAGGCTATTACCGAGTGCTGCGTATTGCCAGAACCATTGCCGATCTGGCCGATGCTAAGACACCCAAGTTAGAGCATTACCAAGAGGCCTTAAGTTACAGAGTAAAAACTAATTAGCCGGGTTATATCCTGCTCTCTGGCAGAGTCACACCACAGTGGTAGCAGTACTCGGCCTCGGGATGATGACCGGTGCGCTCGCAAATATTGCAGCGGCGATTGCTAGTTTCGTTGTTTATTTCCCGCGCTATCTCGGCAGTGAAGAT
>JABJEX010000025.1 GCA_018663035.1 Porticoccaceae bacterium | reverse complement strand
TCGCTATAAATTACATTAATTAGTCGCTATAACTAATTGAATTATATAACTTATACTTCTCTCGATTTTCCTGATCTTGCTCGCTCTTTCATATCTGACTGGATGTAAACCTGGTCAGTCGTCCCCATGCTGGCATGACCTAAGTCATCCGCCATATGCTTGAGCGGCCTTGTTGCGATGTCCTGCGACGCGCCAGTATGCCTCAGCCAATGGGTCGTAGCCTCACGAAGCGCTTTGGCTTCTTCTTTAAAGCCCTCTGCATGCATCCGCTGGTAAGCGAGATCAAATCCTTGCTGGACTATCCTGCGCAACTGCCGAGATGTCATACCGCCAGTACCACGATTTTTAGCTACTAACGCAGAATTAACCCCAAAATTGGCACTCAAGCCAGCGCGGTAGCGCTGATAGCGTTCTATGTAGGGGGAAAGGGCGCTTGGAACAGAAATATCCCTGATTTTATTGCCTTTGCCAAGCACCTTTAGCCATTGGTTACCGTCGGTATCCTTCCAGAAATGCTTCCAGGCAGGCTGCCAGTTGGGCCGCTCCGAAAGCTCCGATATTCTTAAATACAAAGCTTTTAGCATGGCAACAATAAACAGCATGCGCTCATGACTCTGGTCTTGATCAGCGGCTCTCTGTGCGCACTCAAGCACCGTTTCCCACTGCAAGTCCGACAGCCGTTTAATGTTTTTCTGAGTTGCGCCTTTAATTAGATACGCTGACTGCTTGCGAATTGCCGGTATAGGGTTACCAAACGCATAGCCCTCATCAGTGAGGTAGTCATAAAAGCATGAAATCGCCGAATAACAGATTTTCATGGCCTCATGGGATAATAGGTGCCCGTCCGTACTAATTTTTAGACTCAAACCCTCTGCCAACGCCTCGGCACGGTCTTCCTTGGCAATTTTGGCGGCAAATGGCCGCCAGTTTCCATTTTGACGCAACTCTCCGCCGATTAATTTAAAGCGATCTTGCACTGAGCCTGCCACCCAGCTCGCGCTTGGGCTGTGCACAAAATCAAAGTATGCCTCCAAATCTGGGCGTTTAAGCTGGATTACGGATTTATTGGCAACAGTCCAGGCCCAGAGCAAAAGGCGTTCGACCTCATTGCGATAGCCTCTGAACGTGGCTTCAGACTTTCTGCTGTAACTCTTTAAGAAAGATTGCGTGTGCAGCACATCTTCACGAACCTCTGGTATGGTTTCACCAAGCTTGAGAATAAAATGTTTGGAGTCAGGATAGTCATCAAACATTGCCATCCCCATAGGTAACCGCACAAAAGTTTTGTGGGCATCAAATAATGGTGAAGCGTTGAACTGTTTAGACATAGGATCCTGATTAAGGGCTGCAGGCCGCGGTTTACAGAATACATTGGATGATTGGCACTTTAACAGCCTATTTACTTACTGTCTAGCTATGTCCACTAATTGAGATTAGAGGACATTACATTAAGGCATGACAGAGCAGGCTTCAACCCTACCACCCCAGCCCGGTGATAGTTGAAATTAACATTCATTCCTGTGGTCTATATTCTCTAATTGCAGTTCTTGCTATGCTCTGCCTCAAAGACTAGGAAAACATTATGCCAAGGGTTATTGCCACCATCTTTCTCAGTATTATTACCAGCGCATTGTTACTCACCAGTGCCGCCAGTTCGAGCGTTGCGCCTATTGAGCAGCAATCCGAGCAGACTTCGTTGTACCGTGAGATTTTCGACCGCTTAGCCACCCGCCACTACCGAGGCCAGGAGATAGACGATGCCCTATCTCAACGCTACCTCGAGCAATATATCGATCAGCTTGACCCGCTCAAGAGCTACTTCTTACAGTCTGACATCAACGAATTCCAGCAATGGCAAACAAAACTAGATGATCTCGCCAAGCGCGGTGACGTCAGCCCTGGATTTATTATGTTCAATCGGCTGCGAGATCGAGTAACCGTCCAGCTAGAGTCCAATGTGGCACTACTCAAGGACCCAGAGTTTAGTTTTGATTTCACGGTAGACGAAAACATCGTTTTAGATGGCGATAAGCGCAATTGGTTTGCATCCGAACAAGAAGCGCAAATATTTTGGAAGAAACGCCTCAAAGACTCGATGATCAGGCTGTTACTCAACGACAAACCTGAGGCAGAGGCCCGCGAATTACTCATTAAACGTTTTCAAAATCAAATTAAGCAGTTTGCACAGCGTGACAGTCAGGACGTCTTTCAGCTTTACGTCAACGCCCTAGCCTCACTTTATGACCCTCACACTGCGTACTTTTCGCCTCGCACCACGGAGAACTTTCAAATCAATATGTCGCTCTCGCTCGAGGGTATTGGCGCCGAGCTCAATATGGAAGATGAATACACCAGGGTCGCCAGAATCATCCCCGGTGGCCCAGCAGACCTTCAGGGCGCACTAAAAGCCTCTGATAAAATCGTTGGCGTTGGCCAGGAAAATGAAGACATAGTCGATGTTGTGGGCTGGCGTATTGATGATGTTGTCGCGTTAATAAGAGGTGCCAAAGACTCCGTTGTTACGCTAGAGGTTATACCCTCTAATGGCAATACTAGCTCTGACAGCACCAAATTGATCTCCATTGTCAGAGACAGAGTAAAATTAGAAGACAAATCCGCGCAGAGCAAGATTTTAGAGATCGAGCATGGCCAACATAGCTATAAGCTTGGCGTTATCGATATACCAGCATTTTACATGGACTTTGAGGCATATAGGGCTAGAGACCCCAACTATAAAAGTACCACTAGAGATGTTGCCAAGCTGGTTGAAGAGTTAAATCAACAGCAGGTCGACGGTATTGTCCTGGACCTACGCAATAATGGCGGCGGTTCCTTATTTGAGGCCACCGCTCTCACCGATCTATTTATTGGCTACGGGCCTGTAGTCCAGATTCGAGACGCTAATAAGCGAGTCTACCGCAATCAGCGCGCCACTATGCCTGCAGTCTATGACGGGGCCCTATTGGTGATGATCAATCGGCTCAGCGCTTCAGCGTCAGAGATCTTTGCAGGCGCTATGCAGGACTATGGCCGAGCTCTAATTGTCGGCAGCCAAAGCTATGGCAAAGGCACGGTACAGGATGTCACTGGCTTGAGTAGCGGGCAATTAAAGTTAACAACAGCTAAGTTCTACCGAGTTTCTGGGGACAGTACGCAGCATCGCGGTGTTTTGCCTGATATTGCTTTTCCCTCCGCCTATGATCCAGACGAAGTCGGTGAAGATCAGCAGGATCACGCCCTCCCCTGGGATCGCATTCATTCGGTACCACACACCAATACAGCTGCCCTGAGACCTCTGGTGACTGCTCTTACGGAAGCTCATAATCAACGTTCAGTGACTGACCCCGACTTTGCTCATATGGTTAGTCAACTCGAACTTAGCAAGGCCTGGGAAAACCAAAGTGCTATATCACTTAACATGGAGAAACGTCGCCTGCGCAGTAAAAGCTGGGATGAACAGGTATTCAAGCTTGAAAACAAGCGGCGTCAGAACAAAGGATTGACTGTTTACGCTGATATAGAAGCATGGAAGAAATCATCAGATACAGACGATGATAGTTCCGAAACTGAGCCCGAGCAGGTCAATATTGCAGAAACTGACCCAATGCTTCAGGAAGCTGGGCGTATTTTAGGCGACCAGATAAGATTGCAAGCAGAGGCTGCTAAACAACGATTTAATACCGAACGACTGGTTCAGGTACAAAAACAAAAAGCGAGCTAGAAATAAGTGAAAGATCAATCGACACGCATTATTTCATTTAATGTCAATGGGTTGCGCGCACGCCTACATCAGCTAAGGGCGGTAATCGAGCAACACTCACCGGATATTATTGGCCTTCAGGAAACCAAAGTAAGCAACGACGAATTTCCGTTCGAAGCTATTGCAGAATTGGGTTACGAGGTTGATATCCATGGGCAAAAAGGCCACTACGGAGTAGCTTTACTCAGTAAGATCAAGGCGAGCTCTGTCACAAGGGGTTACCCTGATGAAGATGAGGATGCGCAGCGCCGTATGATTCATGGTCAATATCAGCTAAATGGTAAGACACTGAATGTCATCAACGGCTATTTCCCGCAGGGTGAAGGACGCAGCCACCCTACCAAGTTTCCTGCCAAAGAAAAATTTTATGCTGATTTACTGTTGTATCTACAGACGAATTTCACTCCAAACGATTTGATTATTGTTATGGGCGACATGAACGTAGCGGCTGAAGATATTGATGTTGGTATAAAGCCAGAGAATGCCAAGCGCTGGCTTAAAACCGGCAAATCTGCATTTTTGCCTGAGGAGCGAGAATGGTTGCAGAACCTGCGTGACTGGGGCTTAGAGGATAGCTTTAGGTCAATGAACCCTCAAGATGACAGATCATACAGCTGGTTTGACTATCGTAGTCGTGGTTTCGAACAAGATCCTAAGCGAGGCCTGCGTATCGACCTTATTCTCGCGTCACCAGCTGCGATGGAGGCCCTGACAGGCACAGGTATAGATTTCGCGGCTAGAAGCTCAGAAAAGCCCTCAGACCACTGCCCTATCTGGGCGGATTTCAGCCTGTAGGCCTCAATGTTCAGGTTCGCCGTCAACCTATAGCGCGGGTATTCGTTGTACTCAGCGAATAAGAGCAAAGGAGACGGCAATGAAAAAAGGACTAATAACCACAGCGGCAGTTTTGGCCATTTTATTCTTCCCCGTTCAGGTGATCGCGGAGCACAAAAGCAACAAAGGCTTTGATCAGAGCAATCAAAAATGGCAACACTACAGATCCCATGTGCGGGCGTATAAAGAGCACTCACAGGATCGCAAAAATCTTCATAGAGGTAGTGGGCAACAGGGGTACCAAGCTCATCACAGATCTCTAGAGAAAAGTCAGATTAGGCACAGACGGGCTGAGCGACGACAGCATAGGCGCTGGCACAGGCAGGAGGCTTACGGTGGCCTCAATGACCGTCTGTTGCTAAGGTATCATCATCATTCCCATTGGCGGCACAGTACTCGGGATAGAGACGAAATAGCTTGGCTGACGGCAATGTATTTGCTCAATGATATTTACAGCCACGACCATAGGTAATCAATGACCTCTGCGACAGGAAATAACAACACTGCCCAGAAAACGCCAGTAATGGCTGACAAGGAGTACCTGCCTGTGCCTGACTCAGATTCCACCACTATGGAGGAGTTTTTGAAGTCAGTTGAACGTCGAGCCTTTCATATGGCGAGAATGCGCACCGGCTCTGCTGATGTTGCTATGGATATAGTTCAGGACAGCATGTTTAAGCTGGTGCAAAAATACAGCAATAAAAGTTGCGCTGAGTGGAGGCCCTTGTTTTACAGGATTCTAAACAGCAAGCTAACGGACTACTACAGGCGCAAGGCGGTTCGTGATCGAGTTTTTTTCTGGTCTGGCCAGGGAGACAGTCAGGATGACTTTAAAGATATCATTGAGAACTCGCCAGGATTAGCCTCTGAAACACCCCACAAAATGTTAGATCGTCAGCAGCGTATAAAGCAGATTGGTGCGGCGCTAGAAAGATTACCTAGACGTCAGCGAGAGGCCTTTATGCTTCGCTGCTGGGAAGGTATGAGTACGATTGAAACAGCCAAAAGCATGGACTGCTCTGAGGGCAGTGTAAAAACCCATTATTCGCGAGCCATGCATTCTCTGCGAGATTATTTAAAGGATTATCAACATGACTGAACAGACAGATTTTGAAAAAAAATTAGCACAGCAGCTGCGCTCGACAGAGACTGAAACCCAAGCGGCAGACTTATTTCGCCTTGCACAGGGTCGCAATCGAGCACTGTCTCAGCGAAAAGCCACCAGCTTTAGACTATCTTGGCCCGCTGCCGGTGCAACCCTTGCCTCTATCATAATGTTTGCGGTGCTGTTACCAGATCAACCGAGCACCGACCAAGACAGGCCGTTGATCAGTGGCGTGAGTACTGAACAACTGGCTGTCAGTGACCCGATTGAGCTCTATCAAGACCTCGATTTTTATTATTGGCTGGCAGATATTGATGAGGGCGATAGTTTTTAGGTAACCAATAGGCGGCAGTGTTTCTAGTCTTAACGGGGTTACTAGGATCATTGCCTATGCTGGCCCGAAGTCGCCAGATTTTCCTTACCCTTCTCTCTACCCTTTTCCCTAGCCTTCTACCTAGATATTCAGTCTTTGAATTGTTTTGAGGTATAAAAAAAGCCCCATAAGGGGCTTTTTTTTTGCGGAACACAGTCTATAAGCTAGCTTCAAATTCAGGCAGAGCTGCAAACAGGTCTGCCACCAGACCATAGTCAGCGACCGAGAAAATCGGCGCTTCTTCGTCTTTGTTGATGGCAACAATCACCTTACTATCC
>JABJEX010000104.1 GCA_018663035.1 Porticoccaceae bacterium | reverse complement strand
GTTATAAAGGTCAAAAAGGTTATAAAGGTCAAAAAGCCCAGCCCTCTAAAGGTGCCGGGCTTTTTTTTAGCCTGCCATTAGGCATGTACTCACATACTGGTTTAGCGGCTAGACCATTGCTGGCCGGTACCACCGCACACCGAGCAGTTGAGGCGACCCTGATTGCAAAGCGAACAGGCCAAATACCTCAGCCCTGAACAGACACTGCAAAGGCTGTGATTACTGACATTTTCGCGACAGCAAGCGCAGTGTATGTTGCCGCTACCATCACAGACAATGCAACGATGCAACCTATTGCCACGGCACACCGAACAGGGCTGGGTGACTGGCTTCCTTTCCAGACTGTAACTCATTGATAGTCTCCATCTAACAGCCAGCCACTGTGGCTGGGGTCGTCCCTGATCTCTGTAACCCTAGCTGATAAGCTTTAGTGCAAGATATGGCACCAAGTTAAATACAATGACCAAAAGTTTCAGATTACCCAAATAGCGAAAGTAGATAGGCGCTAAAACCTGCGGATTGAGGTTAAACATTTTACTGTGAATATTGATAACCCAGTCTTTCATCAAAACCAACATTATCGTAGAGAACAACAGCACACCAATATTGATTACACTGCACCAGCCGAAAAAGCCGGTTAACTGTTCTAAGCTCATAAGGACGCTCCTGCTGTGAGTAACTTAGTACAACCTAACACTAAAACATGCCAAGGCCCGCTGAGCTAAAAGTATCCATTTACTTGAGCAGAGTCAATTCCGTACAAATGTCAGAGCTATGAAGTAACTCAGCGAAACAGAGGTTGAAGTGCCTTGGCCACTTCAGCAGCACCCTCTTCCAGATGTAGATGATGTGACCCCGCCAGCTTTTTAATCTGCATATGAGGCACCCAGGTCAGGGCCTCGGCTTGGGCCTTGTCAGGGGAAAAGGCGCTATTTTCAGCCTGAATCAATACAGTGGGTGCAATGATGGCACTAAGGAAACTTTTCAGCTGATCGACACCAAACTTAACCATAGATGCGGCCTTGAGTCGTTGATCATTGCGCCAATAAAATAAACCCTCTGACTCAATAACGCCTCGTTCAGCCAGTATTGTGGCCGCCTCTAGCTGCAGAGGAACAAACCCATTGACCCGCGCCTGAACTGCACGGTCGTAGCCCTGAAAGCCTGTCGGGGATGCTGCGCCATAGCGCTTATTTTCGTAGATAGCGCGCGCTATATGCTTGGCCGTGTTGTGTCCGTCCTCTGGCAGCGGCATGTAACCATCGATCATAGCGACCTGGCTAATGCGTTCTGGAAAGGTACCAGCAACTAGTCCACAGATAATAGCACCACGGGAATGACCAATAAGTCCAAACTGTTCCCATCCCATTTGGTCAGCCACGGCCATGACATCGCCGATATCGTGCCATATATCATAGCCCGAATCCTGCGAGCGGAAGTCGCTGCGGCCGTGTCCAGCCAAATCTAAAGCAATAACATGGAGGTTTTCCATATGCGGCAACAGACAATCGAAGGTATTAGCATTATCCAGCCAGCCATGCAGGGCGATAACTGGTGGGTAGCCAGAGCGACCCCATTCTTTGGCGGCAAAGTTAAGGCCCTTATTTTGAAAGCTGCGCTCTCTGATAAATTCAATCGACATAATGTATCCAATGCAATGTAGCCAATCCCTGTGCGGGATATTCCATACTGAGCGACGCAAGGTTCGCGGTGCCTAGGTGACTACCAGTTTCTCCAGTTAAATAATCGATCAACAGCCCAACCAGTGGCAAGTGGCTTACCAGCAAAATATTATTGGCCTTAGTCTGTTGCAAAAATCCTTCTAGAGCCCGCAGATTTCCCTGCGGTGTTAGATCGTCTAACCAATCGATTGCGATAGTGCTAATTTTTGTTGTTTGGGTAAAAATTTCCGCGCTCTGCTGAGCCCGCTTAAAAGGGCTACTAACCACCTGCTCTATTGAGGCTGCATCATCCAGATGCCGCTGCGCAATTCGCTCTACCTGCTCGGCACCCCGTACAGATAGCTCTCTCTGACTGTCTATGGCGCCAGCTAAAGCGTCGCCGTGGCGCAGTATGTACAGCCTCATATTCTAGAGCCAAAGCGGCTCGCTTAAGATTTGTCGTCCTGCTTAGATTGACCTTCGTCACTGGCAGTGAAGGAAGGAACGTCATCATCTTCTACATCGACAAACTCAGCCTCTTCAACTTCTTCAACCTCACGCACAGAGTAGCCCTCTGAGGGATCTACTACTGGCCATTCGTCGAAAGGAAAAGGCTTCTCTTCAGTATTAAACGTTAAAAACATCAACGTTTGATAAACCCATTTGGCCAGCCCCTGACCAAAATTACGCAGCTGTTCATTATCACTGCCAGTGATCAACACCAGCAAAAACTGCACCACGACCAGCATCGCTATGATCAATCGGCCAGCAGCCAATAACAGGATGAACAGCAGCATGTAAAGCAGCCGTGTCCAGGTATTAGTGTTAGTTAAAGCTACTTTTTTATCCGTCATTTGGTTTCACCATAAATTCAACATCGGTATTCTGTTCAGCGAGCATCATGGCTTTAAGTGAATCCATCAGTGGCCGCTCCTCAAACAATCTGCCATAAAGGGCTGATGCAAGAGGCATATAAATCCCCAAATCATCAGCCTTTTCTTTTACAAGTTTAGTCGTATTAACACCCTCGGCAACCTGACCTACCTCAGTGGTAGCCTGAGCCAGCGTTTTGCCCTGCCCCAGCGCTAGGCCGACACGAAAGTTTCGGCTCAGGGGCGAGGTGCAGGTGACATAGAGATCCCCAACACCGCTAAGTCCTAGGAAGGTCAAAGGATTTGCACCCAGCTTTACCGCAAAGCGACTCATTTCAGCTAGGCTTCTGGTAAGCACAACGCTTTTTGTGTTCTGCCCTACATTCATAGCCTCAGCGATACCGGAGACTATGGCATAGATGTTTTTCAGCGCACCAGCCAATTCTACGCCGTAGCGGTCATGATTGCGGTATACACGAAAATACTCTGATCTGAGAAGTAGCTGGATACGATCGCAGAGGTCGTCATTTTCACTGGCAATCACCGTAGCCGTGATTTCAAACTGAGCAATTTCTTTAGCAAGATTTGGGCCGCTAATTACACCAATTTCACATTGAGGTATTTCTTGCTCAAGAATCTGGCTGGGCAGCAAAAAGCTCTCAGCTTCAATACCTTTGGCAGTGCTGATAACAAGAGTATCACTGCTGAGGAAGGGTTTAGCCTGCACTGCAAGGCTGCGGAAAGAACTGCTGGGGACAGCAAAAAATACGGTATCTGCTTCTTTTAGAGCCTGGGCCAAATCAGTACATACCTCTAATTTGGGGTTGAGCTGGTAACCTGGCAGGTAGGCCGAGTTCTCGCCAGTCTCCCTAATTTCATGCGCTCGATGTTTGTCGCGCAACCATAGGACAACCTGATAATTATTGGTAGCAATCATATTAGCGATGGCAGTACCAAAACTACCACCGCCTAAAACTGCGACTTTGTGATTTTTATTGTCTGTCACCAGAACCATGCTCCAAACAGATGCCTTTCTTTAGCTGCTGCATTATAGCTGGCTAAAAGCAAAAAGCGCCCCTAAAAGAGCGCTTTTTAAATGGCGATGTCGGGATTAACCAAACATCAATCGGTTGAGTTCCTGTACGAATTCCGCTGGATTATCCAGAGGTCGTCCAGCAGACAGCGCAGCCTGGTCAAACAGGACCCTGGCAAGACGCTTAGCCGCCTCATCGTCAGATTCAGCTTGCAGCTTGGCCACTAAGGGGTGCTGCATATTAATCTCAAGAATTGGCTTGGACTCTGGCACAGCCTGACCAGCTGCCTGCATAATCTTGCGCATCTGCTCACCCATGTCGTTGTCACCCACCACCAAACAGGCTGGAGAGCTGGTCAAACGACTGGTGCTGCGTACCTGCTCCACACGCTCATCTAGCAGCGACTTAATTTTGCTCAGCAGTTCGCCGTGCTCTTCATCATTGGCGCCGTCTTTAGATTCTGCATCGCTGTCGGCTTTTGGCTCTTCACCGGTAATTTTACTAAGGTCTAGTTCACCACGAGCAACGTCTTGGAAGGACTTACCATCAAACTCAGTTAGGTAGCCCATCATCCACTCGTCTATACGATCTGACATCAGTAAGACCTCGATACCGTGCTTGCGGAACACTTCCAAATAGGGGCTGTTTGCAATCACAGAATGGCTCTCACCGGTCACATAGTAGATCTTATCCTGACCCTCCTTCATACGCTCAATATAGTCACTGAGACTTACGCTGGGCTCGGAGCCCTCGCTGGTTGAGCTGGCAAAGCGGAACAACTTGGCAATCTTATCTTTATTGCCGCTGTCTTCGCTTGGACCCTCTTTGAGTACAGCACCAAATTGACGCCAAAACGTAGCGTATTTTTCTGGCTCGCCTTTGGCCATTTTGCCAAGCATATCCAGTACGCGCTTGGTTAGTGCAGCGCGGATACTGTCAACCATTGGTGTTTTCTGTAAAATTTCTCGCGACACGTTCAACGGCAGATCAGCGCTATCCAATACGCCTTTTACAAAGCGCAGGTACATGGGCATAAACTGCTCGGCATCATCCATGATAAAAGTGCGTTTGATATATAACTTAATACCACGGGCAGCTTCGCGCTGATAGAGATCCATCGGCGCCATGCCGGGAATATACAGCAGACTTGTGTACTCCTGCTTGCCCTCTACGCGGTTGTGGCTCCAAGCCAAGGGCTCGGCAAAATCATGGGAGACATGGCGATAGAACTCCTTGTAGTCATCGTCAGTGACTTCACTTCTGGATTTCGTCCACAACGCCTGAGCATCGTTAACTGCATCCCACTCGGGAACCACCTCAGCCTCTTCCACCTTGTCTTCAGCACCCTCTTCGCTGGGCATAGATGGCATTTCCGGCTTGAGCATCTGTACCGGTATAGCAATATGATCACTGTATTTTTTAACAATACTGCGCAGACGCCAGTCGTTGGCAAATTCCTGCTCTTCACTTTTAAGGTACAGGGTTATCTTGGTGCCTCGTTCAGCTCGATCAATCGACTCCAACTGATAATCGGCCTCAGCCTCGCAGCTCCAGCGAACGCCTTCAGAGGCATCTGCCCCGGCACGTCGAGTCTCCACCACCACTCTCTCGGCAACAATAAATGATGAGTAAAAACCCACCCCGAACTGACCAATCAGCTGGGAATCCTGCTTCTGGTCGCCGGTCAGGTTTTTAAGAAATTCAGCCGTGCCCGATTTGGCAATAGTACCTAGATTGGTAATCACCTCATCTCTCGACATGCCAATACCATTATCAGAAATCTCAATGGTTTTCGCCTCTTCATCTACTGCAATACGAATACGTAAATCACCGTCGTTTTCGTAAAGCGCTGCATTTTCTAGGGCTTCAAAGCGCAACTTATCAGTCGCATCCGAAGCATTCGAAATAAGCTCGCGCAGAAAGATCTCCTTGTTGGAATACAGGGAGTGAATCATTAGGTGCAGTAATTGTTTGGCCTCGGTTTGAAATCCTAGGGTTTCAGCGTCCGATTTAGTTTTGGCTGTCATTTCCGGTATATCTCCTAAATAGGTTGTTACTTTTTTGATGTTTTAAGAGATGGGGGCTGGTGTCGTGATTTCAAGCACCAGTAATAGAAATATTGCTTAGGCAATCAAAAAGTGACAGCGCGCGGTAGCTATGGGTGTCTGGGGGTCATCCTGCCAAGCAGTGGCCGTTACATTGACTAGTTTCTTGCCCTGACGCAGCACGGTGCAGTTGGCATAAATAGTTTTGTAGCGGCCGGGGCGCAGATAATCCAGCGAGAAATCTACCACCTTGGGTATCTGACCAACATCCAGCGTGTAGAGTATTTCTATGGCTGCAGAGAGCTCCAAAAAACCACCGATAACACCGCCATGAATGGCCGGTAACGAGGGGTTGCCTATATTTGAGGCGCGCCTTTCCAACCAGTAGAGCACTCGCTCATTCTCAACTCTCGCCTGCGCACCAATAAAGCTGCTATAGGGGATAATATCGAGGATTTTTTGTGGCTCGGCGAGGCCTCTGGCCTGAAGTAGATCCGCCTGCATCTGAGCTAGCTTGGTGTTCATCGATCTGCCTCCCGCTCAAAGGCTTTATCGCCGCGTATCAACCGATTAAAACGCCTGCGCAAAACATTCCCCAATGAAATACTCGGCGTCTCTACCTTCATAAAAGTAGCAACACAGTGGGCAATGGGGTTTTCTGGATCGTCCTGCCAGGCTGAGCCTCGACAGAAAAGAACATTGGAGGTATTTCGGTAGACCTTGGCAGACACGTAGATTGGCTGGTGGGGCTCTGCGGGGTGCATATAGTCCAAACGCAAATCCATTGTAGGAGTAATGGCCGGTCGATCCAGCATAGTAATAGCTGCGGTGCCACAGCAGGTATCCAGTAGACTGACGATAACCCCACCATGGATCACGCCTGTAATCGGGTTACCAATCACTTCTTCTTTGTAGGGAAAGGTCATTTCGACCTCACCGCGCCCTATTTTGGTCAACTCAAAGCCCAGAGCCGCACCATGGCCGTTGCGCTCCATGGCGAGTTTAAGCATGGGTTTAAAAATAGCGAGCTTTAGATCCATTAGCCTAGACTGTCTTCTGCAACAAAATATTTAGGGTCTTCAATTACATTCACCTCAACCAGATTGCCGGCTTTTTTCAGCAGCTTACGACACTCTGCACTCAGGTGCACCAAATGCAGTGTTTTGCCTGCATTTTCATAGCGTTCTGCGAGCGTATCAATAGCTTCAAGACCGGAATGGTCGGCTACCCGCGAGCGAGCAAAGTCGATTACCACATCGTCATTGTCCTGTTTGGGGTCAAAACGCTCCAGAAAGGAAGTAACGGAACCAAAAAACAGCGGGCCAGTCACTGCGTAGACTGTTGACCCCTTGTGGTCTTCTCTGGATTCAATACGAATATATTTAGCATGTTCCCAAGCGAACACTAGAGCAGAGATAATCACGCCCACCACCACAGCTACCGCCAAGTCTGTTGCCACGGTGACCGCAGACACAGTCACTAGAATTAAGGCATCACTGCGAGGTACCTTGCCAACAATTCGAAAACTCGACCACTCAAAGGTGCCTATCACCACAATAAACATCACACCAATCAGTGCCGCCAACGGAATCTGCTCAATCAGTGGCGAGGCCACCAAAATAAAGATCAGTAGAAACAACGCTGCACTGATACCAGACATGCGACCACGACCGCCGGAGTTCACATTGATCATACTCTGACCAATCATGGCGCAACCGCCCATGCCGCCAAAGAATCCTGTTACTGTATTGGCAACACCCTGACCTATACATTCTCGATTACCGCGACCGCGGGTTTCGGTAATCTCATCAATCAGTCGCAGTGTCAGCAGAGATTCAATCAGACCAATGGCCGCAAGAATAATGGCGTAAGGCAAAATAATCCAAAGCGTCTCTAAGCTGAAAGGCACTGCCGGAATATGGAAGCTGGGAAGACCGCCACTAATTGAGGCCACATCACCCACCACCTTAGTATCTATATCCAGCCAGAGTACCAGCCCAGTGACCACCAAAATGGCTACTAGCGAAGAAGGCAGTGACTTGGTAAAGCGTGGCAGAGAATGAATAATAATCATGGTTACTAGCACCAGACTTAGCAACATGTAAAGTTCCTGACCCTGCAACCAGGCGACATCAACTATAGTACCTTGCATAAAGGTGCCCTCAAGCCAGCCGGGCTGACCAGCCTCACCGAACTGTCCCAACTGGGCGAGGAAAATAACAATCGCCAAACCATTTACAAAACCCAGCATAACTGGGTAAGGCACCATACGAATAAACTTGCCTAACTTGAGTACGCCTGCTGTGATCTGCAGCAAGCCCATCAACACCACAGTGATAAACAGATATTCAACTCCGTGATCTGCCACCAGGGACACCATCACCACCGCCAGCGCCCCAGTTGCGCCGCTGATCATACCCGGGCGACCACCTATGCAGGCTGTAATTAGGCCCACCATAAAGGCAGCATAAAGACCCACCAACGGATCTACACCAGCCACAAAGGCAAAGGCCACTGCCTCTGGCACCAGCGCCAGGGCCACCGTTAGGCCAGAGAGTAAATCGTTTTTTAAGGTGGCAACTTTATTGAATTGGAGCTCAAACATTAACAGGGTTCTCTTGGTGATCACTGAGATTTAATACAGCTAAATATAACTGGGCCTTAATAGGCCCATTGCAGGTTTTGGACGAGGCTTATCTCCGCCCAGAACTTCGGTTGGAGTTACCGCCGGAGGGTCGGTTGCGACCGCTGGTATTTCTGCCGCCGCCACTGCCATAGGGCGAATTACCCGCGGGCTTTCTTGGTGCCGAGCTATTGCCCGACGCGGAGCCAGTATCAGTGCGCCGTTGGGAACTCCCCTCTGAGCGCTGTGCAGGCTTGCCAGTCTGATTGCGACCGCCAGTTTTTAGCTTGCTACCCGGCTTTGGGCCCTGGCCGTAGGCGGAGCGTTTTTTGTTGCGACTAGACCTATTATTGTGGCGGCTATTATCACCTTCACTGCTCTGGCTCTTTAACGGCTTGCGTGGTTTGTTGCGCCGCACAGGTTTATTGAGACTAGTCTCTGGTAGATTTTGATCTGGTTCAAAGCCTTCAATTTCACGGCGCTCTAGTAGCTTCTGGGTGAGGCGCTCAATATCCGATAACAAATCCACCTCATCAGCACTGACCAGCGAGATAGCCTGACCAGTCGCCCCAGCCCGACCAGTACGGCCAATACGGTGCACATAGTCCTCTGAGACATTGGGCAAATCAAAATTAACCACCTGAGGTAACTGTTCTATGTCCAGACCCCGAGCAGCGATATCAGTGGCCACCAGAATACGAATTTCGCCCGCTTTAAAATCGGCCAGAGCTCGGGTGCGGGCACCCTGACTCTTATTACCATGAATGGCTGCCGCAGTGATTCCAGCAGCTTCTAACTGTTTGGTAAGCTTGTTAGCGCCATGCTTGGTTTTGGTAAACACCAGCGCCTGATCCCAGCTCCCGTCTTTGATAAGCTGGATAAGCAGCGGGCCTTTTTGTTTCTTGTCTACCGGGCAAATCCACTGTTCGACAGAAGCCGCTGCGGCATTGCGCGGGCTGACTGAGATTTCAATTGGGTTGCGCACCAGGCCCTTGGCCAGCTGTCGAATATCATCCGAAAAGGTCGCAGAAAACATTAGGTTCTGACGGCGCTTGGGCAGCAAGCCAATAATGCGCTTGATATCGTGGATAAACCCCATATCTAGCATGCGATCAGCTTCATCTAGCACCAGCACTTCAAGATGGTCGAACTTCACCGCGTTCTGGCCGTGTAAATCCATGAGTCGTCCAGGGGTGGCAACCAAAATATCCACACCACGGCGCAGCTTCATCATCTGGGGATTAATTTTTACGCCACCAAATACCACAGTAGAGCTCAGATTGAGATGCTTGCCATACAGTGCAACACTCTCCCCCACCTGAGCCGCAAGCTCCCGTGTTGGAGTGAGAATAAGTGTGCGGGCCTGATTGGGACCAGCGCGCCGGCCCTTGGATAAACGTTCTAAAATAGGCAGAGTAAACCCTGCTGTCTTGCCAGTGCCTGTTTGCGCTGCGGCCATCACATCGCTGCCTGCCAAAACTGCAGGAATGGCTTTGGCCTGAATCGGAGACGGTACACTATAGCCTTGTGCGGCAATAGATTTAAGAATAGGAGCCGATAGGCCCAGATCATCAAAGGTCATAAAATAGTCTTTTAAAGTGCTGCCGACTTTGGACCTGAGTGGCAAGAATGAGTAGGATTTTGAAGATGGCCCAGAATGCCGGGCACTGTACATAAAACTACTAAAAATTGCACCCTAAACCATTGAATTTAGGCGATTTTAGGCCTCAGCGAGCGCTTTATAGGCATTGATCACCGAATCGGGTGCCTGTACCAGCTCCACCAGCACACCCTGAGAGCTCAGAGGGAACTGTTCATTGCCTTTGGGGTGCACAAAACACACATCGTAACCAGCAGCACCTTTGCGAATTCCACCTGGTGTAAAACGCAGACCCTGCCCTGACAGCCAGTCCACAGCCAGAGCTAAATTATCAACCCAGAGCCCAACATGGTTAAGGGCAGGAACATCAACCCGGGGCTTTTTATCGGCGTCCAGAGGCTGCATCAGGTCGACTTCCACCACAAAATCGCCAGCACCCATCTCGCAGATATCTTCATCGACATTCTCAGATTCACTGACAAAGGTATCCCGATAACTCAACCCCAGCAGATCAACCCAAAAACTGCGCAGTTTTTGCTTGTCGGCACCGCCAACAGCAATTTGTTGAATACCTAGAATAGAAAAAGGACGCTGGTTGGACTGTTCTGTCATGAATAGGCTCGCTTAAAAGTGTCTATAAACTGCCCAAGCATAGCAGCGGGCAAGTCGTTAATACCGGCAGCGGCCTCTCGACCACCGCCGGTTGGGAACTGGCGGCAGACCGCAGCGGCACCCTGCTTATTGTTGAGAGGCGCACGCAGACTGACCAGATAGTTGCCATTGGCTTTAGCGGTTAACACTGCGTGTCCACGATTTGGGTTGTCATTGCTGAGGTCATTGCCAAACACACCACTCACGCGTCGTGCCCAGGCTGCATCAGGCAGTTCAAACACCGCCACCGACTCATCTGCTAGCATCGGCTGCACGGCGCGAGCCAGGCTCAGGTCTTGGTGATAACCAGTTTCCAAACGCTCAAAATATTCAGCGCCACCGGTGATAAAGTCCAGCGGGCTGGAATACTGGGCAGCCAAAGTATAGAGTTCAGCCGGATCAAAATGCAGCTCTGTCAGATCAGACCCGTAGCCGTTGTAATTAATATAGATACCTAAGTTTTCTAACAACTGCAGTTGCTCTGCTGATAAGTCGCTGTTCTTGGCCATGCCCAGAGCACTTTTCTTTAGGTTGTCGCCAAACGTCCCAACTATACCCCAGGCAGAATAAGCTCCACGCAAATAATGGTTAATCAACAGGCTGGTGCAGACATCTGGAGCCTCATTAATCATCGACTTTAACGCCGCAGAGGCCGGTACTTCACCGGCAAAATGGTGATCCACATAAAAGACCTGGGCTCCCGCACCCAACAGTCGATGTAGATCTTTAATATTCTTATCCATTGAGATATCGAGCACGGTAATGCGATCCCCTGCTTTAGCCTCAACGCGCTTTAGCAGATTAATATCCCGTTTTACCCCAGTGACCAACTGCGTATCTCTGGGCTCCGCAAGGCGCAACTGCAAAAGAGCGCAGATGCCGTCGGCGTCGCCATTAAAAATATCGTAGTCAGTCATAGTGCTCCTAAACTCATCTGTCTGAGCCATCGCCTCTCTGGTGCTTGCAATTACCTAAGGCTCTGCCCCCAGCAAAAAACTGCAACTATTAGCTGTTCTCCAGCTGATAGTAATCCATCAAAATTTTCGCAACTTCTGGACGTGAGAACTCTGGTGGTGGCGCAATACCATCGCCGAGCATCTGACGAACCTTAGTACCGGACAGCAGTATAAAGTCGTCCTTGGTATGGTCTTCGGCTTCGTTCATCATTACGACTCGCCCAAGTTTTTTCGAGAACGCCGTGTGGTCTGCGTTAAATATTTCTATGGCCAGAGCCCCTGCCGGTACTCTTTCAGCAAAAATGGTCTGCGCATCAAAGGCGCCGTAATAATCGCCGACTCCAGCATGGTCACGGCCAACAATCAGGTGGGTACAGCCCATGTTCTGGCGGAATAGCGCATGCAACACCGCCTCTCTGGGTCCTGCATAGAGCATATCAAAGCCATAGCCTGTCACCATCACTGAGTTGGCGGGAAAGTACAGCTCTACCATTTTTCGGATACAGTCATCTCGAACCGATGCGGGAATGTCACCTTTTTTAAGCTTACCCAACAACATATGTACCACAACGCCATCGGCATCTAACCGCTCCATTGCCATACGGCATAGCTCTTCATGGGC